>NZ_JBFUHB010000026.1:60000-62500 GCF_056402595.1 Sphingomonas sp. P3_C6 | reverse complement strand
TATTTCACCTATGGCTCCACGACAGCTGGCGCCGTCGCTTCAAAGCCTCCCACCTATGCTACACAGTTCTTTCCTAATGCCACTCTGAAGCTGCAGTAAAGGTGCACGGGGTCTTTCCGTCTAACCGCGGGTACTCCGCATCTTCACGGAGAATTCAATTTCGCTGAGCATGTCCTGGAGACAGTGGGGAAGTCGTTACGCCATTCGTGCAGGTCGGAACTTACCCGACAAGGAATTTCGCTACCTTAGGACCGTTATAGTTACGGCCGCCGTTTACCTGGGCTTCATTTCGCAGCTTGCACCACTCCACTTAACCTTCAGGCACCGGGCAGGCGTCAGGCCCTATACGTCGTCTTGAAGCCGACTTAGCAGAGCCCTGTGTTTTTGCTAAACAGTCGCTACCCCCTGGCCTGTGCCCCCTCAAAGTGCTTGCGCATAGTGAGGGCCTCCTTCTTCCGAAGGTACGGAGGCAATTTGCCGAGTTCCTTCAGGACACTTCTCTCAAGCGCCTTGGTATACTCTACCTGACCACCTGTGTCGGTTTCGGGTACGGTCTATACGGTGGGGCTATTTCCTGGAACCTCTTCGAAGCCCACCCAATCCAATAAGGGTGAACAACTCACGAGATCCGTCACACACCACCAGGCCCACGAATATTAACGTGGTTCCCATCGACTACCCCCTTCGGGCTCGTCTTAGGGGCCGGCTCACCCTGCGCGGATTAGCCTTGCGCAGGAACCCTTGGTCTTTCGGCGAGAGGGCATCTCACCCTCTTTATCGCTACTCATGTCTGCATTCGCACTTCCGATACCTCCAGGACCCATTACCAGATCCCTTCACAGGCTTACGGAACGCTCCGCTACCGCTCATCTTGCGATGAACCCTAAGCTTCGGTGCGTGTCTTGAGCCCCGTTACATCTTCGCCGCAAAACCTCTTATTTAGACCAGTGAGCTGTTACGCTTTCTTTAAAGGATGGCTGCTTCTAAGCCAACCTCCTGGTTGTTTTGGAAGTTTCACATGCTTTCCCACTTAGACACGACTTGGGGACCTTAGCTGTAGGTCAGGGCTGTTTCCCTTTTGACGACGGACCTTAGCACCCGCCGTCTGTCTCCCGGATATTACTCGCAGGTATTCGGAGTTTGGTTAGAGTTGGTAGATCTCGCGACCCCCGCATCCATCCAGTGCTCTACCCCCTGCGGTATTCATCCGAGGCACTACCTAAATAGTTTTCGCGGAGAACCAGCTATTTCCCGGCTTGATTGGCCTTTCACCCCTAAACACAACTCATCCGGTAACTTTTCAACGTTAATCGGTTCGGACCTCCAGTGCGTGTTACCGCACCTTCATCCTGGTCATGCCTAGATCGCCGGGTTTCGGGTCTAATACATCAAACTAAATCGCCCTATTCAGACTCGCTTTCGCTGCGCCTACACCTACCGGCTTAAGCTTGCTTGATACATTAAGTCACAGACCCATTATACAAAAGGTACGCAGTCAGGCCACATGAGCCCTCCTACTGCTTGTAGGCAATCCGTTTCAGGTACTGTTTCACTCCCCTCATCGGGGTGCTTTTCACCTTTCCCTCACGGTACTAGTTCACTATCGGTCGCATACGAGTATTTAGGCTTAGAGGGTGGTCCCCCTATGTTCAGACAGAATTACACGTGTTCCGCCCTACTCGAGTCCTGAAGTCTCACTTTCGCATACGGGGCTGTCACCCGCTATGGCCAGTCTTTCCAAACTGTTCTGCTAGTTGAACTCCAGGCACTGGCCTGGTCCGCGTTCGCTCGCCACTACTAACGGAATCTCGGTTGATGTCTTTTCCTCCAGCTACTGAGATGTTTCAGTTCGCCGGGTTCGCTTCACGAAAGCTATGTATTCACTTAAGTGATACCTAGCCCCATTTAGCTTGGTCGCCCTGTTGCCAGAACGGCCAAGTTAAACGGGATAGGTGGGTTTCCCCATTCGGAAATCGTCGGGTCAAAGGTTGCTCACACCTCACCGACGCTTATCGCAGCGTGCCACGTCCTTCATCGCCTGTATGCGCCAAGGCATCCACGAATTGCCCTTACCTTACGCTTGAGAGTCCGCACCACCAACGACAATGCTGGGTTGGCCTAAACCAACCAAAACTCGGCAGAGCAGCAACGTCGAAGTATCTTGGTGCGGATGATTAAAATGCTCAGCCTAATAACTTTTAGCACCGATCTGCTCAGCGCCTCGAGGCAAGCCTCTTAACGCCGATCAAATCGCTACCGTTACGGCATCGATTTTAAGAACCCATTCACAATGTCAAACAGGGAAGCCACGCTTCCCAAATCAGCGCCCGTAGGCGCCGAACTGGTGTCTTCATCATCTGGATAATGCTTGGTGAGCGTTTCGCTCGCGCTTGCGCCGTCAGTCGCAGCAAAGCTGCGCCTTATGGCGCGCTATGCAGCGCTGGCCGTGCTTGTCTGCGTGCGAAATAGCTTTCGCTATTTCGTCTCGCTGACTGCGCTT
>NZ_JBFUHB010000026.1:0-57500 GCF_056402595.1 Sphingomonas sp. P3_C6 | reverse complement strand
GCCACCTTCCTCGTGATTCGGATCCTCGATCCCCACGATTACGGTCTGTTCGCAATGACCCAGGTGATTCTCGTCCTGCTCAACATGCTCAACGGCTATGGCCTGGCGAGCGGACTCATCCAGCAGCCGGAGATCGGCAAAAAGGAGATTCGCCAGCTCTTCGGCATGCTGGTGCTGCTGAACTTCGGGCTGGGCGCCGCCCAGTTCCTGCTCGCCCCGCTGGCTGCTGCCTATTACCGGCAGGATATCGTGATGCACCTGCTGCGCGTGCAGGCACTGCTCTATCTCACCACCCCGTTCATCGCGCTGCCCTATGCGCTTCTGTCCCGCACGATGGACTTCCGCCTTCAGGCCCGGGTCAACATCCTCGCGTCGATCGCCAGCGCCAGTGCAGCGCTTGCCGGTGCGCTCGCCGGCCTTGGCGTATGGACGCTGGTGCTGGCCCCTCTCGTACTGTTCAGCGTGCGCGCGGTCGGCATGACGATCGCGGCGAAGTCGCTGGTATGGCCAAGCTTCGATTTCCGCGGCGCGGGGAGCCTGGCCAAGTACGGAGGCGTGATGGCCGCCGGCCAGCTCTTCTGGTTCTTCCAGAGCCAAGCCGACGTGTTCATCGCCGGCCGGCATTTCAGCCCGCACATGCTGGGCATCTACACGACCAGCCTGTTCCTCACCCAGATCTTCGTGTCGAAATTCGTGCCGCCGCTGAACGAAGTGGCCTTTTCCGCCTATGCGCGGATCCAGCACGATACCCAGGCAGTGGCGACGGCGTTCACGCGCAGCGTGCGAATCATCATGATCGCCGCCCTGCCCTTCTATTTCGGCCTCGCTGCCACGGCCGAGCCGCTGGTGCTGACCGTGCTCGGCGACAAATGGGCCGAGACGATTCCCGTCGTGCATCTGCTCGCACTGGCCATGCCGTTCATGACCCTTCAGGTCCTGCTCCAGCCGGCGTGCGACGCCCGCGGCCGCCCGGGAATCGGCGTACGCAACGGCGCGATCGGATCGCTGGTCCTCGCGGCCGGCTTCCTGGTCGGGGTCAACTGGGGTCCGAGTGGCCTCGCAATGGCGTGGATCGTCGCCTATCCGATCTATCTCGGCATCAGCCTCTGGCGGTCGCTGCCGGTGATCGGCACCAATATCGGCGCCCTGGCCAATGCGATCGCGCCCGCCCTGCTCGCCGCGCTCGGCATGGCGCTGGCCGTGGTGCTGGTCGACGATATTCTGCCGCCGCTCCACCCGGTCCCGCGCCTCGCGATCCTCATGGCGACCGGCGGGCTGGTCTATACCGGCTGGCTGCTGATCTTCGCGCGCAGCCTGATCCGCGAACTGATCGCGATCGTCAGGAAGCAGCCGCTTCCGGCGTGATTCCCGAAGAATCCGTGACGAATCGCGCTCGAGACCGTGATTGCGGAAAGCCGTAGCTGAGTCGCGCAGAACCGCTCCGGCGGGCAATATGGATATCGATGCGGCCTAAGCCGACTGGATATAGCTCCGCATCGCCTCGGCATCGGCCTCGATCCGGTCGATTCGGTATTTGACGAGATCGCCGATCGAGACCACGCCGATCACCCGACCACCCTCGACCACCGGCAGATGGCGGATGCGCCGCCGAGTCATCAGCGACAGCGCACCGATCACGGCTTCGGACGGGCTGACGGTGATCGCGGGCGAGGTCATCACCTCTCCCACCTTGCGGCCGAGCGCCTCGGCCCCCTGACTACTCAGCGCATGAATCACGTCGCGTTCCGAGAAGATGCCAACCACCTGGCCTTCATCCATCACCGGCACCGCGCCGATTCGCCGCTCGGCGAGCAACGCCACCGCCTCACCCAGATTCTGATGCGCGGTGATCGAGATCACGTCGCGTCCCTTGCCGGCCAGGATCGCTGCTATCGTCATGGTCCATCTCCTCGTCCGCGACCCGTGTTCCCCGAGTCCCTGAGGCGCTTGAGGATTCCACGTTTACGGCCATATGGGAAGCATGAGCGAACGCCCTTCAGGACTCGATAACCCCGAACAGGCGGCATTTGCCTGGCGCCGCTATCGCCGGCTGCTCGGCTGGATGACCCTGTTCTCGCTTCTCTGCGGGCTCGCCGCCGTGTTCGGCCTGCAATATCTATACGGCCCGCTCTCCTGGGTCGCAGTCGCGGCGGCGATCGGCGGCATCGGGGGATCGGTGCTGATGGCCTCCGCCCTGATGGGGCTGGTGTTCCTGAGCTCAGGCACTGGCCATGACGAATCGGTCGATGCCCGCGACTATGAAGAGCCCGTCGGCCCGAAACACGACCGGCCCTAATTCCCGGCTTCCAGCGCCAGCGCTAACCTCAGCGTCGCCGCGCCATTGGGCGGCACCGTCACGCGCCAGGTCTTCACGCCCTTGCGCTCGATCAGCGTCTCGCTCGCCGAGGCGATCTTGTAGGGGATCGGCAGCTCGAAGATCTCCGGTGTGGCTCGGGCATTGCTCACGCTGACGCTATAGGGCTTGCGCCGCCCGGACCATGGCCGCGCGACGATCGTGTAGCGGACGTCGCGGCTCTCTCCGGCGCCTATCTCGACCTCGTCGCCGATCGCCCGGTCCTTGAGGGTGCTTTCGGCGACGAGCAAAGGGGCGCCGTCCACGGGCTCGAACAGCGCGACACCCCCGGCCGGCAAGGGCAGGCCGAGTCCCTTCGCCTCGCGATTCTCCGTCCGCAGCACGACCCCGGACGGCTCGCTCTCGCGCTCATCCTCCCGGTCATAGTCGAATTCCTCGAACGCGCCGGTGTGGATCCGCTCGAAGCGCACGCCCTCGCGATTGATCATAGCCACCTGCTTGCGGCTGCGCGCGGCGACCGTGACCCGTTCGGGAATCCGATAGAGCTTCAGGTCGCCCAGTTCCTCCTGCACCGCCGTCACCACGCTGACTGCCACCGGGGAACTGAAGGAGGAGCGCCGCAGCGACGAACCGGTCACGACGATGTCCTGGGCGTCCATCACTGATAGCGACTCAGCCACCAAGCCGAGCTGGCCCCCGCGGCGGATGCCCAAACGAGGATGGGTGCTGGTGATATCCATCGGCCAGCATTGCAGATGAAGCTCGGGCGGCGGCCCCTTGGGCAATATCGCATTGGCTACCTTGTTCGGCGCCCCTGCGACCGCCTGGGTATGGGCATCGGCGAAACCCTGGCTGCCGCCATTGGCGACGGTCAGCCAGGCGAACAGATCGAGCGATGTCCCGTCCTCGCTCAGCCGCGCGACATAATTGGTCGTCCAGTCGAACCCCTGAGCCAGATAGGAAAGCTGCACCGTCGCGGTCACCGCCGCCGCGCTGTCGGTGACGACCGACAGGGTCGGTTTCGCCGAGAGATCGGCGGGCACGGCAGCATAGGAAAGCGATTCGGGCAGACCCGAACAGGACAACGCCTCGACACCTTCAGCTGTGGTCAGCAGCACGCCGCTGCCGGGGCCCGACTGGATGATCGCCTCCTCCGTCCGGCTCACCCCGGTCCGGCGATTGGTGCGACGCAGGGTCACCCTGCGCTTGAGATAGGCGTCGACCAGTGCCGCCGGCGACAGCAACCGGGCGTCGCGATTCTTCTCGTTCACCTGGCGTGGCAGGCCGGTGACGATCGCGCTTTCAGGCAGCATGCCTTCCGACACGCCCTCGAACCGGATGACCGACCGGCCGGCGGGCACATTGATGGTGCGTGTCTCCGTGATGAGCGCATAGCCGCCGGGCCAGGCCTGCGTGATCGCGCCCTGACTGCGGCCGGGATCGCGGTAAAGGGTGACCGACACCGATTCGACATGGTCCGATTCGACGATGGCCTGCGCTCCGGCAGACGACGCGGCAAAGGCGGCGGCCATCGCGATCAGGACGCCGACGGACCGCATCACGGCCTTGTGTCGAAGGTCACGTCCAGCACCGCGCTACCATTGGCCGGCACGGTCGTGCGCCAGACCTTGCCGCCCTTGCGCTCGATCAGCGGCGCGCTCGACGTCCCTATCTTGAGAGTCAGGGGAAGCTCGAACGTCTCGGGCGTCGCCCGGGCATTGGTGACGCGGATCGTGAAGGGCGCCTTGCCCGCGACGCGCGGCAGAGCCGTCGTCACATAACGCAGATCGGGGCTGGCGCCGGCGCGGAGTTCGACCTCGTCGCCGATCGCGAGATCCTTCAGGCCGCTCTCGCCGACCAGCATCGACGCACCGCCGGCCGTTTCGAACACCGCGACGCCACCTGCGGGCAGTGGCAGCCCCAGCCCTTTCGCCTCCTTGTTCTCGGTGCGCAGGACCAGCCCGGCCGGCTGGCTCGGCATGGAGAAAGGCGGGCTGTAGAGCGAGCCGTTGAAATAGCCCGTATAGATGCGGTCGAATGTCACGCCCTTGCGATCGATCATCGCCACCTGCTTGCGGCTGAGCGCAGCGACGGTGACCGGTTCGGGGACGCGGTAGAGCTTCAGATCGCCCAGTTCCTCCTGCTGCGCCATCATCACCGGCTCCGGTGTGGGCGGCGGGGCTGGGGCTACCATCATCGGCGGCGCCATCATCATCCTGTCCCGTCGCGATGCCTTGACGACGATATTCGCCGTATAGCCTTCGTCGATGACCATCTGCGGCGGCGGCGGCCGCTCGATGCTCCATTTCGGATAGGTGCTGGTAATGTCCATCGGCCAGCATTGCAGGCGCAGCTCGGGCGGCGGCCCCGCGGGAAGGGGCGCCGCATTTTCGCGGTGAAGGCCGCCGGCGACCGCCTGGGTATGGGCACCGGCAAAACCCTGGCTGCCGCCATTCGCGACCGTCAGCCAGGCGAACAGGTCGAGCGTCTTTCCGTCATCGGCCACGCGCGCGACATAATTGGCCGACCAGTCGAAACCCTGCGCCAGATAGGAAAGCTGGATCGTCGCCCGCGTCGCCTTGGCGGTGTCGGTCGTCACCGACAAAGTGGGCTTGGCGGAAAGCCCGTCGGGCACGCCCGGGTAGGATAGCGACTCGGGCAGGCCGGAACAGGACAGCGCCTCGACCCCGGCCTTGGTGGTCAGCAATACGCCACCGCCGGGGCCGGACTGGATGACGGCATCCTCGGTCGTCTCCTTGCCGGTCGCGCGGCTGGTCCGGGTGATGGTCACCCTTCGCTTCAGATAGGCATCGACCAGCGAGGCCGGCGACAGGAGCCGTGCATCGCGATTCTTCTCGTTCGCCGGCCGGGGCAGCCCGGTGACGATCGCGCTTTCGGGCATCATGCCTTCGGCCACACCCTCGAACCGGATGACGGATCGGCCGGCCGGCACGCTGATCGTCCGCGTCTCGGTAATCAATGCATAGCCGCCGGGCCAGCCGGGTCGGATCGCCCCCTCGCCCCGGCCCGGCTCGCGGTAGAGCGTCACCGACACCGAATCGATCCGGTCGGATTGCACCATCGCCTGCGCCGTCGCGGGCCCGGCTAAAGGCAACCCGGCGATAAGCATCATCGGAAGGGCGATGCGCCGCATCGTCAGTACCGGGTGTCGAACACCACGCTCAGCGACGCCTTGCCGTTGGCCGGCACCGGCACCTTCCATTCCATCCGGTCGGCCGACACGCGCTCCCCGATGATCGCCTGTTCGACCAGGCGTACGTCACCCCATAGCCCGTCCTGCGCGAGGTCGACCGTCACCTGTTCCGGCCGGGCATTGGTGAAGTCGTAGCGCATCGTCGTGCGCCAGCGGCTCGACGACAGGCGCTTGCGCTCGACGACCGCCGCCGTGCCCTTCACGTCGAAGGCGTCGCCGGTGCGGATCGACATCTGCGATCCCATCGGCGTCGCCGGGATGCGGTTCTCGCCGATGAACTGCGGATCGCCCCGCACGTCCTTCATATAGACCCGGATCACCCCGGCCGGGAGCTGATCGCCCAGCCCGCCACTCTTCGAGGTCGAGAATTTCAGCACGGTCGCCGCACTGCGTGGTTCGGCGGAGGTGGCCAGCCAGCCATTAGTCCATTCATAGGCCTTGCGGGCCGGCGCCCCCTTCACGTCGAGGAAACTGACCTGTTTCTGCTGCGCATTGGCGATCGTCGTGCGCTCGCTCAGCGGATAGAGATAATAGTCGCCGAGCCGTTCGCGCGTGCCCGTCTCGGTGCCGGCTTCCTCGATCGCGCCGCGGGTGAGCCGCGAGAAACCGCCGGCACCGCGATCGGGATTGCCTGCGACCAGCAGCACATTGGCATTGCTGTAGGTCGTGCCGGTGCTGTTGGTCAGCGTGACCCAGCCCTGCACGTCGATCGCACCCTTCCCCTCGTCGAACAGCATGACATAGTCGCTGGTCCAGCCGAGCCCCGGCGTCAGATAGGAAAGCGTCGTGGGCACCCGCCCGGCGCGCGCCGCCTGGAGCGTGACCGACAGGGTCGGCCGCGCGCGCAGATTCTCCGGCACCTTGTCGAACACCACGCGTACCGGCAGCCCGTCGTCGCGCAGCACCTCGATCCGGTTGCCGATCTGCAGCACGATGCCGCCATTGGCCGCGAGCACCTTCGCCTGCTCGCGCGTCTCGGCGCCTGTCGCCGGGTTGGTACGGACGATGGTGACGACCGATCCGACCGCCTTCTCCATCAACTTGTCCGGGGAAAGCAGGTCGAAATCGAAATTCTGCTCGACGATACCGATGCCCGGCCCGCCCAGCGTCACCGTCTCCGACCGGATCTGCGCCGAGACGTCGGGGAATTCCTGCCGCGTACGGCCCGCGGGCAGATCCAGCTGGCGGATATCCTGCACCAGCGACTGGCCGTTCTGGTAGATGGTGACCGATATGTCGCCCTGCGCGGTGGGCCCGGTCGGCAAGACTGGCGTTGGGGCCGGTGTCGTCTGCGCGACCGCCGCGGTGGGCAGCGCCGTCAGCGCCAGCAACGTCCAGAACCGCATCCCCGTCCTCCCATGTTATGAAGTATCATTCTAACCAAGCGCCGGGTGGCGTCAATCTCGAATCCTTCCCGGCACGGGGAGGGAATGAAGAAGACCGGCCCCACTGTCGCGGGACCGGCCTCCATATCACTCGGAACCGGGATCAGCCGGCCGTCGTCGTCTCGCTCGCTGGCGGGCGGCCACGACGGCGCTTGGGCTTTTCGACCGGCTCTTCCTCGGTCGTCACGGCGGAGATGGTCAGCGACGGCGGCAGCAGATTGGCCTCGAACATCGCCGGAGCTTCCTCCACCGGGCGACGGGGCGGCCGGCCGCGGCGCGGACGCTCGGCGACGACCTCGGCCACGGGAGCCGCTTCCTGCGCCGGTGCTTCCTGGCGGACTTCCTCGTCGGCGACAGGGGCAGCGCGATTGCCGCGGTCCTCGCCTCGGTTGCCGCGATCGCCACGGTCGTTGCCGTTGCGCTCATTGCCGTTGCGCTCGGGGCCGTTGCGCTCGGGGCGGTCGCCGCGATCCTCGCGGGCGTAACGGCCATTGCCGCCATCACCATAGGTGTTGCCGTTGCTATTGCCGTTGCGCTCGGCCCGGTCGGCCCCTCGGTCAGCATTGCCGTTACGCGAGCGCGGACGCTCCTCGTCATACTGGCCGGCCTGGTTGCCGTTCTGGCCTTCATTGCCACGGTCCTGGCCGCGATCACGATCGCGGTCCTGCCCATTGCCATTGCCATTGCCATTGCCCTGACGGGGGTCGCGCGCATTCTGCTCGCGGACGATCGGCTCGCCGTCCTCGTCATATTCCTGCTCGTCCTCGTCGAACGCCGCGCCGCCATTCTGGCGCCGGTTCTCCTCGAAGCGCGACCGGGTCTCGGCAAGCACGCGGAAATAATGATCAGCGAACTGCAGATAATATTCGGTGTTGACGCGATCACCCTGCATCTGCGCGTCGCGTGCGAGAGTCTTGTATTTCTCTAGCAGTTGCGCGGCATTGCCACGCGCACGATTGTCGATGCGGTTGCCGTTATCCTGACGGCCCGAATTTCCCTGCGGGCGCTGCTGCTGCCCGCCACGGCCGCGACGGCGGCCGGCCTGACGATTATTGATCAAATCTTGTGTGTCCTGTCGTTCGTAACCAACCCGGTCGTGCCCCAGAAATGTGGATGCAAGCCCCTTGGCTCGCGCGCCGCCCATCGGCGAAACGAGCCTGCCACGGTCGCCGGACGGCAGCGACTTCATGACGAAGGAGGCGGGCAACAGCCCGTTTTCAACCGGTTATGATGAAAACGCGTGCCCCTGCCCCGTTCAATAGCGGCTGGCGGGCCAATCTCCAAGCAGAATATTGTGACGTTTTTATGCTGATTCAAGTCGCGACGAGCGCCCGCGGGTTGTCCCCGAGGTCGTGACGCAGCGACACCGAGAGGCCCTGCGCGACGAGCAGGGCGGTTACGGCACCGGCCTGGGTCGACCCGATCTCCAGGATCGCGGCACCGCCGGGCGCCATCAGCCGCGGGAGCTGGGGCGCGATGTGGCGATAATCGTCAAGGCCATCGGGACCGGCGAACAGCGCCGACACCGGCTCATGGTCGCGCACTTCGGCGGGCAGTATCTCGCTCGTGCCGATATAGGGCGGATTGGCGAGGATCAGATCGAATTGACCGTCGATCCCGTCGGCCCAGTTGCCTGGCTCGAAACGCGCACGCTCAGCCATGCCGAGCCGCTCGGCATTGGCCTTCGCCATGCCAAGCGCAACGTCGGACGCATCCACGCCGAGCCCGCTCGCGTCGGGCCATTGGTCGAGCGCGGCCAGCAGCAGCGTGCCCGGACCGGTTCCGAGGTCCAGGATCGTCGCTGGGGCGCGGTTGCCGAAATGCTTGACTGCCGCCTCGATCAGCGTCTCGCTGTCGGCACGGGGAACGAGCGCGCCGGGGCCGACCTGCAGGTCGATCGTCCAGAAGGCACGGGTTCCGGTGATGTAGGCGATCGGCTCGTGATTCAGGCGGCGGGCGACGAGAGCGGTGAAGCCGCCCGGCGCCGAGTCGTCGAGACGCTTCAGCAGGAGTGCTTCGCGGCCGATGCCTAGGGCATGGGCCATCAGGAGCTCAGCGTCGAGGCGCGGGGTTTGGGAAACGCTGGCGAGGGACGTGGCGGCTTCAGCGAGCGCTCTTCTTACCTCCCCTCCCGCTTGCGGGAGGGGATTGAGGGGTGGGCTCGCGCTCACCGCGAACGGTCCGCTCGTGTTTGGCCGGGCGCCCACCCCCCSGCCCCCTCCCGCAAGCGGGAGAGGGAGAAGGAGTTAGCCATCCAGCGACGCCAGTCTCTCAGCCTCGTCCTCGGCGATCAGCGCGCCGATCAGTTCGTCCAGCTCACCCTGCAGGATCTCAGGCAGGCGGTGAAGCGTCAGGTTGATCCGGTGATCGGTCACCCGCCCCTGCGGAAAATTATAGGTGCGGATCCGCTCCGAACGGTCGCCCGATCCGACCATCGACTTGCGCGCGCCGGCCCGTTCGGTGTGCAGGCGGTCGCGCTCGAGCTCGTACAGGCGGGTGCGCAGCACCTTCATCGCCTTGGCCTTGTTCTTGTGCTGCGATTTCTCGTCCTGCTGGATCACGACGAGGCCGGTCGGGATATGCACGATGCGCACTGCCGAATCGGTGGTGTTGACCGATTGCCCCCCCGGCCCGGACGACCGGTAGATGTCGATGCGAAGGTCCTTGTCGTCGATCTTGACGTCGACCTCCTCCGCCTCGGGCAGCACGGCAACGGTCGCGGCAGAGGTGTGGATGCGCCCGCCCGCCTCGGTGACCGGCACGCGCTGTACGCGGTGCACGCCGCTTTCGAACTTCAGCTTGGCGAACACGCCCTTGCCCTCGACCGAGGCGATCGCTTCCTTGAAGCCGCCCGATTCGGACGACGAGGCCGAGATCAGGTCGACCTTCCAGCCCTGCGATTCGGCATAGCGCTGGTACATGCGGAACAGGTCGCCGGCGAACAGCGCCGCTTCGTCCCCGCCCGTCCCGGCGCGGATTTCGAGCATCGCGGCGCGCTCGTCGGCGGCGTCGCGCGGCAGCAGCGACAGGGCAAGGCCGCGCTCGGCAAGCGGCAGCGTCTCGCGGATCGCCTCGATCTCCTCGCGCGCCATTACGCGAATCTCCGGATCGGCTTCCGTCTCCATACTCGCCAGCACCAGAAGCTCGGCACGCAGCCGCCGCACCTCGCCCGCCGCCCGCGCAACGGGCTCGAGCTCGGCATATTCCTTGGAGACGGCGACGAAACGGTCGGACGGGAGGTCGCCGGTCGCCATCAGCGCCTGCAACTCGTCGCGTCGCGCCTCGATCTGCGCGATCCGTTCCAGCGAGATCGTCGACATCAGGCGCCCAGCATCCGCGCAAGATCGCCGAACGGCACTTCACGCTGCGAACCGTCGCCAAGCGACTTCACCGCTGCCGCGCCCTTGGCCAGTTCGTTGTCGCCGATGATGATCGCAAAGCGCGCACCCTGCGCATCGGCCTTGGCGAGGCGACGCTTCATATTGCCCTTGAAGGCCATGTCGGCGGCGATCCCCGCGCGGCGCAAATCGGCGAGGATGCCGGTCGCGCGCCCTTCGGCGGCCTCGCCCATCGGCACGATCACGGCATCGATCCGCTCGGCCGCCGGCTCGTCGAGCAGCATCGCCAGACGTTCGACACCAGCCGCCCAGCCCACGCCCGGCGTCTCGTTGCCGCCGAGCGCGCCAATCAGCCCGTCATAGCGCCCGCCGGCCAGCACCGTGCCCTGCGCGCCGAGCCGGTCGGTGACGAACTCGAACGCGGTGTGCCGATAATAATCGAGGCCGCGCACCAGCCGCGCATTGCGCGTCCAGGCGACGCCGGCCGCATCGAGGCCCCTGGTCACACTCTCGAAGAACGCACCGGCCTCGCTCGTGAGATAGGCGTCGATATCGGGCGCTGCGTCGGCGATCGGTCGGTCCTTGGGATCCTTGCTGTCCAGGATACGTAGCGGATTGCGCTCAAGCCGATCTTGACTTTCCGCAGACAGATCGCCGCGATGCTGCCCAAAATGGGTAATCAGCGCCGCCCGCCAGGCATCGCGCGTTTCCGCGTCCCCAAGCGTGTTGAGCTGAAGCGTGACCCCGTCGGATATGCCCAGCTCGTGCAGCAGCTGATCGGCGAGCACCAGCAGCTCGACATCCGCCGCCGGTTCGGCCGCACCGATGATCTCGGCATCGATCTGATGAAACTGGCGGAAACGCCCCTTTTGCGGTCGCTCATAGCGAAAGACCGGCCCCGCGGTCGCCAGCTTCAGCGGCGCATATTGCTGCCAGCCCTCGGTCAGATAGGCGCGCGCGATGCCCGCGGTGAATTCGGGCCGCAGCGTCAGGGAATCGCCGCCGCGATCCTCGAACGTGTACATCTCCTTGGAGACGACGTCGGTCGTCTCGCCGAGCGAGCGGGCGAACACCGATGTCGATTCGAACACCGGTACGTCGACGCGCTGAAAGGCATAGAGCCGCCGGACATGATCGAATGCCGCGAGCACGCGCGCGAAGCGCCGTTGTTCGTCGCCGAAGATATCCTGCGTGCCGCGGATGCGTTTGGGGGTTTCGATGCGGGCCATAAAGGCGCGCTATCTATGCGAGGGCGGCGTCAAGCGCTAGCCTTTGGATAATGCGCGTCGAACCACACGCGTGTCTTAATGAGGATGACGCCATGCAGCTCGGCAGGAAGATCGCGCCGGCCCGTTTCGTCGCCTTCGTATTGGTGTTCGGGGCCGGCCTCGCGCTGCTGATCCCACGCCTGGGCAGCGGCCGCGGCACCATGGCCGCATTCGACATCGCCAGCGCCCTGTTCCTGGCGATCGTCGCCCCCCTGTTGCGCAACCGGGCCGACGAGATGCGCCAGCGTGCGAAGGACAATGACGCCAACCGCGCCCTGCTGCTCGCACTGACCGCCCTGGTGTCGCTTGTCGTGCTGGTTTCCGTCGCCAGCGAGATGATGAGCGGCAAGGGCAGCCCGCTCACCACCGCCCTGCTGGTCACCACATTGGTGCTGGCCTGGCTGTTCTCCAACACCGTCTATGCGTTGCACTATGCGCATCTGTTCTATTCGCGCGCCGATGGCGGACGCGATGCGGGCGGAATCGACATTCCGGAGACGAAAGAGCCCGATTACTGGGACTTCGTCTATTTCAGCTTCACGCTGGGCATGACTTTCCAGACATCGGACTGCCAGATCACCTCGCCCGGCATCCGGCGCGTGGTGATCGGCCACTGCCTGGCCGCCTTTGTCTTCAACATCGGCGTGCTGGCGTTTTCGATCAACGTGCTCGGCGGGTGAGGGGCTCCAAGGCCAGTTCGATCGGGGCCAATCCCATACCGTTCGGGCTGAGGGCGAACGAGGAGAAGTAACGAACCTCTCAGCGCTCGCGGCGCACCGATACCGGGCGCTGGCCCTTGATGTCGAAATAATGCGCGCCGAGCATGCTGCGGCGATAGGTCACGGCATCGCCCACCACGGGCCGGCGGCCGCTGCTGGTGGTCGTGCTCCATACGCTGCCGTCCGCCAGCTGAAGCTCGTACAGGCCGAAGCTCAGCGGCGAGATGCTGGTGATCGTGCTGCTGAAGCCCGACTTCGTCGTGTTGGTCTCGGGCGCCTTGACCTTGGGTGCCTTTGCCTCGCGCAGGCCGGTACGGTTGGGCTCGGGTGGGGCCGGTTCGGCTGCGGGCGCGGGGGTTGCAGCAGGTGCACCTTGCTGCCGGTCATAACAGGCGAGACGCTGGGCAGGGTCGGCGATCGACCGGCAATCCTGCGCCTGCGCCGGCACTGCCATGGCACCGCCGAGAACCAGAGCGGCCGAAAGCGCCGCCGACCGATATACGCTGATCATCACCCAAACCGCTCCTATAGGATATATAATCTTGACCCTAGCGCGGTGATACGGCTGACGCCATAGCCGCGTTATTCTGCCGATATGCCACTTTCATGCCGCGTCGGCGACCTCGATAAGGCCCTGCCCGCGCAGCCGTTCCGCGTCGCGAGTCGGCGGACAGCCGAACATGCGTGCATATTCCCGGCTGAACTGCGACGCGCTTTCATAGCCGACCGAATAGGCGGCGCGCGAGGCATCGGCGCTCGCGATCAACAGGCGCCGCGCCTGTTGGAGGCGGAGCGATTTCTGATATTGCAGCGGGCTCATCGCCGTCGCCGCCTTGAAATGGCGATGGAACGAGGCCGGGCTCATGCCCGCGATCTCGGCCACCGCCTCGATGCGGAGCGGCTTGTCGAAATGCGTCCGGATCCAGCTGATTGCGGCGCGCACCTGTGACAGGCGACTGTCCGCCATCGCCGCCTGGCGTAGCATGCCGCCCTGCGGGCCCTGCAGGATGCGATAGAGAATCTCCCGCTCCATCATCGGCGCGAGCACCGGCACATCCTCCGGCGTCTCCAGCAATCCGAGCAGCCGGGCCCATCCGTCGAGCAGGCGCGGCGTCACCGTGCCGACCGCAAATCCCATGGTCTGTTCCTCCGCGCGGGGCGGCATCTCGGACAGGAGCGCGGTCGCCGCTTCCCGGTTCAGCATCATGCTGACCACGATATAGGGCCTGGTCGCGCTCGCCTCGACGACGCAGCCTGTCACCGGCAGGTCGATCGACGCGATCAGCTGGTCGCCCGCGCCGTAATGAATCATGCGATCGCCGATCATGACCTGTTTAGCACCCTGGAGCACGATGCAGATCATCGGTTCGTACATGCCGGGCATCGAGCCGGTCGGCGCACCGCTGACATGCATGGCGAGGCCAGGGATCACCCCGCCACGCCGGCCGTCGTCATGATGCCTGAGCGCAAGGGCGCATAACCGATCGAGCTGTTCCTGCATGACGGCAAGATGGCACGCGCGCCGCGCGAAACAAGCGCCGGCCAGGCCCGGATGCGGCCGGCTGATAGTATCAGGCAAGAACTCGACACGATCGGGCGCGCGGATCGCAAGTGCCGCGACCAGATGATGGGCCGCAAGCCTTCCCCATCGAGGAGATTCCCCATGAGCAGCAATTTCGACGATACCACGACCACTGACGAGGTGCTCGACGGCGTATCCCTGCGCGGCAAGCGTATCCTTGTGACGGGCGTATCGGCCGGTCTGGGCGTCGAGACGGCGCGTGTCCTCGCGGCGCACGGTGCGCAGGTGATCGGCACCGCCCGCGATCTCGACAAGGCACAGCGCGCAACCGGAATCGTCCGCGAGCAGGCGGCCAATGGCGGCGGCCTCGAACTGGTCGAGCTCGACCTCGCCAGCCTTTCCAGCGTGCGCGCCTGCGCCGATGCGCTGGTCGCCGATGGCCGCCGCTTCGACGTCGTGATCGCCAATGCCGGCGTGATGGCAACGCCCAAGGGCATCACTGCCGACGGCTTCGAGACTCAGTTCGGCACCAACCATCTCGGCCATTTCGTGCTGGTCAACCGGATCGCCTCGCTGATCAATCCGGGCGGGCGGCTGGTGAACCTGTCCTCGGCCGGCCATCGCTTCGCCGATGTCGATCTCGACGACCCCAATTTCGAGCATACCCCCTATGACGAATTCGTCGCCTATGGCCGCTCCAAGACCGCAAACATCCTGTTCGCGGTCGAGTTCGACCGGCGCCACGAGGAACAGGGCATCCGCGCGGCAGCCGTCCATCCCGGCGGCATCCAGACCGAACTGGGCCGTCACATGACCCAGGACTCGATGGATGCGCTGATCAAGTCGATCAACGAAAACCAGGAAGCAGCAGGCGGCGCCCCCTTCCGCTTCAAGACCATCCCGCAGGGTGCCGCAACCTCGGTCTGGGCGGCGATCGTCGCCAGCCCCGAAGAGGTCGGCGGCACCTATTGCGAGGATTGTCACGTCGCCGAGATCGTCGAGGGCGAGGGTCTTCGCGGTGGCGTGCGTCCCTATGCGCTCGACGCCGACCATGCCCGGGCGCTCTGGGCGAAGAGCGAGGAAATGGTCGGCGAGCGGTTCTGAACCGCCGTCGCCGGCATCAAAATCGGGAGACTATCATGAGGCCCTGCCCTCTCCTCCGTCATGCCTGACCTTTTCCGGGTGACGACGGGGATTGGGCGAATCTGGGTTAGGCCGCGCCGCCCCTGGCGGCGCGCAGGATCAGTCCGGCAATCTCGCGCGGATGGGTGACGAGCGATAAATGACCTGAATCGAGCTCGATGGTCGTCGCCTTCATCCGCCGCGCGAGAAAGCGCTCCAGGTCGGGATTGGTCGTGCGGTCGTTCCGCGACACCGCATAGAAGCTCGGCTTGCTGCGCCATGCCGCCTGGGTGGTGCGGCTGTCGAACAGCGTGTCGGCGATCGGGCCCTGCACCGCATAGAGCGCGCGAGCCCGCACCGGATCGACGCCATTGGCGAAGTCGCGCAGGAACGCCTCCTCGCTCAGCTGCGCGAAACCGCCGGCATGGGTCAGCCCGAGCGATGCCGGTGCCGTCGGGAATTTCTTCGTCAGTGCCGGATAATCCTCCCCCGCATCGGGCGCCCGTGCCGCGACATAGACCAGGCCGGCGACCTTGGGATCGACACCCGCTTCGCTGATCACCATCCCGGCATAGCTATGCCCCGCCAGGATGACCGGCCCATCCTGCAACGCCAGGGCGCGCCGGGTCGCGGCGACATCGTCGGCCAGCGAGGTCAGCGGGTTCTGCACCGCGGTCACCCGCATGCCCGCCGCCTGGAGCAGCGGGATCACCGCGCTCCAGCTCGATCCGTCTGCATAGGCACCGTGCACCAGTACGACGTTGCGGACCTCGGGTGTGGCAGCACGAGCGACCGGCGCGAGTACAGCGCTCGCCACGGCGGCACCCAGGGTCATGGTGAAAGTCCGGCGATCCATCATGGCTTCGCTCCTGTTGGCATGAAGAGCGATCGGATATCTGCCGCGCAAAGGGCCGGTGCCATCATACAAACGGGTGGCCCAACCCTAAACCACCGTATGATGGCCCGTCCGGCGGCGATCGGTGATCACTGCGATCCATGGCAGCAACAGGCTGCACGGAGGGACAGCCATGATGATGACGACGATCGACCGCGTTGCGCAGAACGCCCGAGTGACCGTCCTGCCGCCAGCTCCCGAGCCGAGCAGCGCCGACGAGATCAACCACCGCGTCGCCAACAGCCTGCAACTGCTCTCCGCCCTGGTCTCGGCCGAAGCGCGCGGCATTCAGGATCCGGCGGCTGCCGCGGCGTTCGACATGACGCTCCGCCGCATCGGCGCGATCGCCGGCGTCCATCGTCAGCTCTACCGGTCGCACGAAGACGCGCTGGTGAATCTGGCCACCTATCTCGACGAACTCGGCAGCGAGCTCGAACAGAGCGTCGCCGACACTGAGGCCGGCCGCTTCGTCATCGTGCATGCGGCGGGCGTGATGGTGGCGGCCCATGAAGCCACCTCGATCGGCATCATCGTGTCGGAGATCGTCACCAACGCTTTCAAATATGCGTATGCGCCAGGTGTTTCCGGCGTGGTCAGCGTCACGCTGCGCCCCACGACGCGCGGCGGTTATCTGCTCGAAGTGCAGGACCGCGGCCAGGGGCGCGACCCCAATGCCGCCGCCAGGGGCACCGGTCTCGGCGGCCGTCTTGTCGACATGATGGCCACCCGGCTCGGCGGGCACCGTGCATGGCTCGACGCCCGACCCGGCACCTGCTTCGAGCTCTGCGTCGGAAATCGATGACCCGCTGCCGATCCACGGAAGTGTTGCGCTCGTCCAGCCTCTCGTCCAGCGTGGGCGCCGTCTGGTCGGGGTGGCCACGGCACTGGCGGGAGTCGATGATGCGCGGAGACAGGGAGGGAAGGCGGCTGGCCGCCCGCCTGCGCCTGGCGGCAGCGCTGCTGCTGGCCTTCGCAATCTTCGCCCTCGACATATTGAGCCCGCTCCAGGGCGCGGTTGCCGTGCTCTATACCACCGTCATCCTGATCACGGCGCGCAGCAACGACCGGAAACTGGTCATCGCCGCTGGCCTGATCGGCGTGCAGCTCTCCATCACCGGCTATGTCGTGAGCCATTGGGCCGAGCCGCTCGGTTCCCCGGCCATGCGCCTCGCCGTCAGCCTGGTGGCGATCGGCATCACCACCATCCTGTCGGCGCGGCATTTATCCGACATCGAAGCACGCCAGCGTTCCGAGAAACGCTATCGCACCATCTTCAACGCCGCCGGCTTCCCGATCTGGGAATCGGACTGGTCTCCTGCCTTTGCTCTGCTGCAGGGTGGGCGCGAGGCCGATCAGGAGATATTGGAACGCGTGGTCCGCGGCGCGCGGCTGCGCGACGCCAATCTCGCCGCCGCGCTCCTGTTCGGCCAGCCCGACCGCGACACGTTCATCGCCGGCGGCATTTTCCAGCATTACACGCCCGTCGGCGAGGCCGCGCTGATCCGCATCTTCAATGCGCTGATGCGCGGAGAGCTGTGGATCGAGGAAGAATCGCAATTCCGCACCCTGTCGGGCGAGATCGTCGACGTCGTGCTACGCGTGACCCTGCCGCAGGACAATCAGGGCTGGTCGCGCGTGCTGGTGATGGCGCTCGACGTGACCGAGCGGAACCGCGCCCAGGCCAGTTTCGCCCAGGCCCAGGCCGAGCTGACCCATGTCGCGCGCGTCACCACGCTCGGCCAGCTCGCCGCCTCCATCGCGCATGAGGTCAACCAGCCGCTGTCGGCGATCATTACCTATGCCAAATCGGGCAAGCGCTGGCTGGCGCGCGAGGCGCCCGGCGCGTCGGAAGTGTCGGACTGTCTCGACCATATCGCCTCCAATGGCACCCGCGCCGCGAACGTGATCGAGCGTATCCGCAACCTCGCCCGACGCGCCGAGCCGAACCATAGCCGGATCGATCTCGCCGCGCTGATCGAGGAGACGACCGCACTCCTCGACCGCGATTTCCAGGCGAACCATGTCGTCGTCCACGCCGATATTCCGGCCGGCCTCCCCGAGGTGACGGGCGACCGGGTGCAGATCCAGCAGGTGCTGATGAACCTGATGCTCAATGCCGAACAGGCGATGGCGCAGAACCCGCACGACCGCCGCGACCTCTGCCTCGACGCCTTGAGCGACGGCGCCGGCGTGACCGTTTCGGTGCGCGATTGCGGCCCCGGCATCGCCGACGATCCAGAGGCGCTGTTCCGCCCCTTTTTCACTACCAAGAAGGACGGCATGGGCATGGGCCTCTCGATCTGCCGCTCGATCGTCGAGCAGCATGGCGGCACCTTGACGGCCGGCAACCATTCAGAGGGCGGCGCGAGCTTCCGCTTCCGCCTGCCAGTCGCCGAAGACGAAAGGGCAGCGGCATGACCATCGACCAGGGCTGTGTATGCGTTATCGACGATGACGATGATGTGCGGGGCTCGCTCGGCAGCCTGTTCCGCTCGGTCGGGTGGCAGGTCGCGCTCTATGACACGACCGCCTCCTTCCTCGCCGCCGGCGTACCCGGCCTCCCCTCCTGCCTGGTGCTCGACATCAGGCTGAAGGGCGAGAACGGGCTCGATTTCCAGGAAGGTCTTGCCGCGCGTGGGATCCATCTCCCCGTCATCCTGATCACCGGGCATGGCGACATCCCGATGACGGTGCGCGCGATGAAGGCGGGCGCGGTCGACTTCCTGCCCAAGCCGTTCAGCGAGGACCAGATGCTCGAAGCGGTCGCCGCCGCGGTCGAGCGCGACCGCGACCGCCGCGCCGAATCGGCCGGCACCGAGCGGCTGAAACAGCTCTATGCGACCCTCACCCCGCGCGAGAGCGAGGTCATGGGGCTTGTCGTCACCGGCCTGATGAACAAGCAGGTCGCCGGCCGAATGGAATTGTCGGAGATCACGGTGAAGATCCACCGCGGCAACGTGATGCGCAAGATGGAGGCGCAGTCGCTCGCCGACCTGGTGCGCATGGCCGAGCAACTCGGCGTGCGCGACGAGTCGATCCACCGGTTTAACGCCTGAGTATAATGGCGGGCGGCACCGGCGAGGCGCATCTAAAGGGCAGCCCCGGCCGTTAAGCCGTTACAGTATCTGGAGTATCATCGTGAACGCAGCCTCTCTCATCGCGATCGTCGACGACGATCCGGGCGTGCGGGGCAGCCTCGACAGCCTGATGCGCTCGGCCGGGCTGGTCCCGCAATCCTTTGCCAGCGGTGCTGCACTGCTTGACTGCGGGCTTGAGCGCCGGATCGCCTGCATCGTCACCGACCTGCACATGCCCGGCATGACCGGTCTGGAGCTCCAGGCCGAGATCATCCGTCGCGGCTGGCAGAACCCGCTGATCGTGATGACCGCCTATCCGACCGACGCGGCGCGCGACCAGGCAATTCGCGCGGGGGCGGCGGCATTCCTGTCCAAGCCGATCGACCCCGACATGCTGCTGGATGCGATCGAGCGGGCTGCCGTTTAAAGGGCATCCCTCTCCCCGTTCGTGCTGAGCTTGTCGAAGCACTGTTCTTTCTTTCCAGCGTCGAAAAGAAGGACAGCCCTTCGACAAGCTCAGGGCGAACGGGGAGAAAGCGTTTCTCCCGGCCAGGTTCACCCAGCCCAGACGAAAAACGGCGGCGAGCCAGGCCCGCCGCCACCACGTTTCGATCCGATACTATCGCGGCGACGCGCCCCGGACTGGGGGAGGAGGAACGCGCCGCCGCGGCCGTCCCTCAGCGGGAAACTGGGGACCGGCAACTCTCATACAGGAACCAGCTGCGGCGCTCGGTCTCGTCGATCCAGACTTCGAGCACGCTGGCGGTCGCGACATCCGAATATTCGTCGCACAGCTCGTGTACCCGGCGCATCTCGGCGACGAGCTGCTTGTTGTCGCCGTGCAGCTCGGCCAGCATGTCCTGCGGATCGACATAATCGGCATTGTTGTCGAGGATGCGCTGGCGTCCGGCGATGTCGGAGATCGAGCGGATCGTCGTCCCGCCGATCTTGCGCGCCCGCTCGGCGATCGCATCGGTCATCGCGAAGATCTGGTCGCCCTGCTCGTCGAGCAGCAAATGATAGTCGCGGAAGTTCGGCCCGCTCATGTGCCAGTGGAAATTCTTGGTCTTCAGGTAGAGCGCGAACACGTCGGCCAGCAGGCCCGCGAGTCCCGCGGAGATATCGCGCGTCGCGTCCGCGCCGAGATCGGTCGGGGTGGCCAGGAAGCGTTCGGCGATGGTCGGGCTGGTCATCATGCGTCTCCTCGAAGTCGGGGGCATCCCCTTCGGCTCCTCAGATAGGCTTCATGCCGGACGATATAATCCACACCTTGGTTTAGGCTGGCCCACCCGTCAGTGCGCGTCGTGAAAGATGATCCCCAGCGTATGGCGATGGCCCGACCGAAGCCTGCTGACGCCGTGCCGCATCGTCACCCGGTAGTCGCCGCGCGCCCCACGGTGCGGCCGCTGGTTGACCGCGAACACCACCGCATCGCCCTTCGCCAGCGGCACCACCTCGGCGCGCGACTGCATGCGCGGGCGCTGTTCGGTCAGCACGAACTCGCCGCCGGTGAAATCCTCGTTCGGCGCCGACAGCAGCACCGCGACCTGAAGCGGGAAGACATGTTCGCCATACAGGTCCTGATGCAGACAGTTATAGTCGCCCGGCCCGTAACGAAGCAGCAGCGGCGTCGGCCGGACCTGTCCCGCCTGATGGCATCGTTCGAGGAACGCGGCATGATCGTCCGGGAAGCGCACGTCCACGCCCATCCGCTCGTTCCAGCGATTGGCGATCGGCGCGAGCTGCGGATAGAGCCCGGCGCGCAGCCTCCCGACCAGCGGCGGCAGCGGATAGGCGAATAGCGATATTCGCCCTGGCCGAAACCATGCCGCGCCATCACTACATGGCTGCGGAACACCGGCCCCGGCCCGTAAAGCGCAGCGGTCGCACCGCACTCGGCCGCCGGGAGCAGGCCGGGCAGCATCGCCCAGCCCTGTCCGTCCGGATCGGCCCGCACCGCTTCCCGGTCGATCGCGATCACGCCGCCTGCCCGCTTTCGAGCCCGAGCAGCAATTGCTTCGCCTCTAGCCCGCCGGCAAAGCCGGTCAGCGCACCGTTCGATCCGATCACCCTGTGACAGGGCGCGATGATCGAGATCGGGTTCCTGCCATTGGCCGCGCCCACTGCGCGCACCGCGCTCGGCCGGCCGATCTGGCGCGCGATCTCGGCATAGCTCCGCGTCTCGCCGAACGGAATGGTCAGCAGCGCATGCCACACGCTCTTCTGGAAATCGGTGCCAGCGAAATCGAGCGGCACGGTGAAGGCGGTCAGCGTACCGGCGAAATAGGCCCCGAGTTGCTTCGCGGTCTCGGCGAGGATCGGATGGTCGTCATTCTCGATCATCTCGCCCAGCCGCACCCGGCCCGGCCGGTCATTCTCCCACAGGATGGCGCATAGGCCCTTGTCGCTCACGACGAGCGTCAGCGCGCCGACCGGCGAGGGGAAAGCCTTGTAGGAATGGGTCATGGCATCGCTCCGTTCTTGCTGACCATGACATGGCCAGCCGCGCGGATCGACACACCCCGGAGATTGCCTTCAAAGCAGGTCAGCCGATCTCGATCGGCGTCCTGCGGCTCATCACGAACAGCACCAGCGCGGCGAGCAGGACGGAGAGCGCCCCGGCACCGAAGAACAAAGTCGCCGGAATCTCGCCCCACCAGGCCCCCATCGCACCGGCGAGCAGGCTGCCAAGGAACTTCGCGATATACCAGGCGCCCATCGCCATCGCCGCGACCTGCACCGGCGACAGCGCGCCGACCAGGGTCAGGCCGACCGGGATCACCATCAGCTCGCCGAGCGTCAGCAGAATGAAATAGGCGGTGACCCATTCGACGCCGACCCGCTGGCCGGTCTCGGCATTCAGCGCCGCCGCAACCACCATCACGATCATCGCAAAAGTGGCGATCAGGCAGCCGAGGCTCATCCGCCGCAACAGGTTCGCCGGCCCGCGCCGCTCGGCCCGCTTCGCCCAGAAGCGGATCAGGAACGGCGTCGCTAGGATGATCAGCAGCGGGTTGATCGACTGGAACCAGGTCGCGGGAATCTCGACGCCCGGCCCGAGCAATGCGACATGCCGGTCGGTCTGATGCTCGACCCAGAGCGCGATGACATTGCCGCTCTGCTCATAGGCGATGCGGAACAGTACGACGACCGCCACGATCGCCACCAGCAGGCGAAGATTGCCCCATTCCAGCCGGGTGAGCGCGACGGGGATACCACCCGGCGACCGCGACCGGGTCGGCGGATCCGCCGGCAGCAGGTTCCCGAATGTGAGATAGACCGCCAGCCCGATCAGCATGCCGAACCCGGCGGCGGCAAAGCCCCAGTGCCAGCCATAGACTTCGCCCAGGGTGCCGCACACCAGAGGCGCGAGCAGCCCGCCCAGGTTGATCCCCATATAATAGGCGCTGAATGCCTGGGCCTGGCGCGGATCCTTGTCGGCATAAAGGGTGCCGACCTGGACGGCCAAAGGAGGGATGAAGAGTCCATTGCCGATCGCGACCAGCGCCAGCGCCGGAAACAGCAGCGCCTCGAACGCCATGGCGAAATGGCCGAGCATCATCAGCACGCCGCCCAGCACCACGCTGCGCTTCCGGCCCAGCCAGCGGTCGGCGATGATCCCGCCGAAGAACGGGCTGAAGAAAGCAGCCGCCCCATAGGTGCCGTAGATCAGCGACGACTTGGCCTGGCTGAAGTCGAGATGCTGGGTCATGTAATAGACCAGCAGCGCCTGCAGGCCGAAATAGGAGAATTCGGCCCACATCTGGGTCATGAACAGCACGGTCATGCCGGGTGGGTGTCCGAACAATGTCCGTCCCCGCCCGGCCGGCGATCCCCCCGTTGAACCGCCGGATCGCGCCGAGTCCATGCCTAGAAGTTCAGGCCGGGCGTCATCGTCCGCAGGCTGAAGGCGAACCAGACCAGCAGCACCGCGGAGACCGCAACCAGCACCGTCCAGGCAGTCGACAGCCATTTCCGGTCAGGGCTCCGCGCCATCGTCCAGGCATTCCAGACGGTCAACACGGTTCCTACCACGGCCGCGAGGGTCAGGAGCTGCAGCAGCCGCATCCAGATATCGAGCCGCCCGTCGAGCGCGCCGAGGTCGCTGCTCAGCACCCCGATCATCGCTATCCAGCCCCCCGCGACGATCACCGCGATCCAGGCGGTGATCCGCGTCGCGCGGTGTAGCATCAGCGGCCGCCCCGCGATCTGCGGGCGATAGCCGTAGCGGCGGCGGACCAGCGCCACGATCGGCCAGGACAACGCCGTCACCAGCATCACCGCCAGCGCCGCGAGCAGGACCGGGATGATCCAGCCGGCATCCAGCGAGCCCGGCGCGGGCAGGAACAGGATGATCGGCGCGAATTCGGCTGGAGACAGCGCCACGACCTTGCCGTCCTTGACCAACGCCGCGAGGCGGGCCTCGCCGCCCACTTCCTGCCACTGCCACGGCGCCACCTCGCGCCAGCGCTTCGGCGTGCCGGCGGCATCGGTCAGGGCGGCAACGGTGATCGTCTTGTCGTCGTTGAGCACCACCGTCGTCTCGCCGAGCAGCGTCACCATGCGCAGCCAGTTGGTTAGCGACCCGCGGCTGCTGACATAATGGCCGACCAGCGTCCGCCCATGTTCGGCCGCCGTGGCCAGGGTCGGCAGCGGCGCCCTGGCTTCCGGAAAATAGCGGTTGGTGAAGCTGTCAAATAGCTTGCCGCGCAGGACATGCGCCGCCCCGGCTTTACCACTGGCGTTGAACGACACGTACAGGCCGACATTCTTGTCGACATAGAGATGCAGGTCGGAATGGAAGAAATTGGTGTCGCCGCCATGCCCGACGATGTTCAGCCCGTTCATGTCCTCATGATAGAAACCGAGCGCCATGCCCGGCAGGCCGGGGATCGGCGTGTTGGCGGTTTTATGCATCAGCGCGGTAGTCTGCGGGTTGAGCAACGGCCCGCCCTGGGCGAGATGCGCAATCATGAACAAGGCCATGTCGGCGCCCGTCGCCGACAGCGCGCCGGCCGGTGCCATCGGGATGATCTCGAACTTCTGCGGCTCGCCCGAGGCGACCTCATACCCTTGCGCCATGCCCGGCACGAGTGCGGCCGGCAGCGGCTGGACGAAGCTCGAATGCCGCATGCCGAGCGGCGTCAGGATGTGGCGCTGCACATACTCCTCGAATTTCTCGCCCGACACCCGCTCGACCAGATAGCCGGCCAGCGACGCGCCATAGTTGGAATAGGAGGCGGTGGTGCCCGGCGCATAGATGCGGTGCGGTATCCAGCGCTTCATCACATCGCCGAGCGGGATGGCCGCCGCCGGGTCGTTCGTGATCAGATATTTCGCCGTCTCCTCGAAGCCCGAGGTGTGGGTCATCAGGTTCCTGAGTGTGATCGGCTTGCCGAACGCGGGCGGAATCTTGAAATCGAGATAGGTGTTCACGTCCTTGTCGAGGTCGAGCTTGCCGGCCTGGACCTGCTGCATCACCGCCGTCCAGGTGAACAGCTTCGAGATCGAGCCGGGCCTGAACAGCGTGCCCGCCGGATCGACCGGCTTGCCCGTCTTCACATCGGCCTTGCCGAAACCACGCTGGGTCAGGACCTTGCCGTCCTTGACCACCACGACCACCGCCCCGGGAATCCCGCCCGATTCGAGGCCATAGGGCATCAGCCCGTCGAGCCAGGCATCGACATCGGTCGCGGTCAGCGCCGCGCCGCCCGCTGCCTGGGGGGCGCCGGACGTCGAGCCGGCAGGCTGTTCGGACGCGGGCGGCCTGACGGGATCGAGCTGGGTCGGTGCCTGCGCCGCGATCGGCACCGCCACCAGCAATAGCGACGGGAGCGCGTGCCGGAGCAGGCGCGTGGCGAAGTCGATCAATCCAATATGCATCAGAAATCGAATCCCAGGCTGAGGCCGATGGTGCGCGGCCGGATCATCGCGAGGTCGATCAGTCCGGCATAGCGACCGCTATAGATACCGGCGTAGGTCTGTCCGCGCGAATTGGTGACGTTCTTGGCGTAGACGCTCAGCGTGACCGGCTTCATCTCGATGCCGGCGCGCAGATCGACATTGTCATAGCCGTCGAGCACGAGACGACGCCCGAATGCGGCCTGATAGCCGGAATCGAAATCAGCGGGCCGATCGCTCACCAGCATGATCGATCCACCGACGAACGCATTCATCCGATCGTTGAGCGCCCAGTCATAGTCGGCCGACACACTGGCATTCCAGCGCGGCGCGTAGGGAAGCTGGTCGCCGTCCGATCCGCCCACCAGGATATTCCCCTTGAGCTCGGTATGGTTGTAGGCGACCGAACCGACCACCGACATACCGCGGATCGGCCGGAGCGTCGCGGTCACTTCCGCGCCATAGCTCTTTGCCCCTTCGCCATTCCCGTCCGCCGTCACCGGGCCGATCGCTGTCTCGAAGGTGGTCGTGATCTGGGTGTCCTTCCAGTCGAGATAATAGACCGAGGCATCGATGCCGAACGTACGGTCGGCCGTTTCCGCGCGCACGCCGGCCTCATAGCTGATCAGCGTATCGGCCCTGAACTGCGCCGGATAATCCGCAGGTGCCCCGGGCGGAACGACATTGGGCCCACCCGGCCGATATCCCTTGGCGACGCGCGCATAGACCGCGACCCGGTCGTTGATCTCGTACCGGGGCGAGACCGACCAGGTCCACACGCCTTCGGACGACTTGCCGAGCAGCGTCCCGTCAGCGCCCTGTACCACGACGAATCCGCCGCCCAGGCTCTGGGTCGTCCGCTGCTCGTTGTGGCTGTACCGGACGCCGCCCGTGATATCGAACGCCCGGGAGACGTGCCAGGTCGCACTGCCGAAAGCGGCATATTCCTTGTAGACCGAATCCAGCTGCGCCGTCAGGAAATGCGTGAAGGGAAACGGCGCGGCAGGAACGCCCGGCCCGAGCAGGTCCTGCGGAATTGTCCCGGCTTCGGGAAGGAACGCGCCCGTGGCGGGATCGAACGGCCGGTAGAGCTGGTAGATCTGGCCCGGCTCGCGCGTGTAATAGCCGCCGACCAACCATTCGAAACTATCCGACTTGGCCGATGTCAGCCGCACTTCCTGCGCGAACTTCTTCTGGCTGATATTGGACGGCTGGTCCGTGCCATAAGGGGTGGTGGCCCCGTAGAACGGGCCAATGTCGCCCAGCAACGGGGTCGCGTCGATGTCCTCGTGCTGGCGCAACGTGGCGTAGCTGGTGACGGAGGTCAGGCTGACCGGTCCGAAATCATACTCCAGCGTGCCGGAATAGAGCCGGTAATCGACCGAGTTGCTCTCCCGCAGAGTCTGATACCGGAGCAGGCCCTCCCCCGGCGCACCCGTGAACGGATCGGCGGTGATCGGCGTGAGCGTCTGCGGGTCGGCATCGACGGCATCGCGGCCATGCGCGCGGATATTCTGCGCGATCGCGGTCAGGCGAACCGAAAAGCTGTCGCTGGGTTTGAACAGCAGCGACGCGCGGCCGCCATAGCTGGCGGAATCGTTGATATCGCGGTCCCGGATGCCGACGGCATCGATATAGCCGGGCGTCTTGCGATAGAAGCCGCTGACCCGGACGGCCAGCGTATCGCTCAGCGGCACATTGACCACGCCGTTGCCGGACCAGCCGGTGCCGCCGCCGTCGACGGTTTCGACACCGGCCTGGCCGCGCACCGAGAAACGGTCGAACTTCGGCGCGGCGGTCACATATTTGAGCAGGCCACCCAGCGAGTTCGCCCCGTAGAGCGTACCCTGCGGCCCCCGCAGCACTTCGATCCGCTCGATATCGAACGGGTCGATATCCCCGGCGAGATGCGCGGCGTTGGTCTGGCTCGTGCTCGATCCGAAAGGGGTGTCGTCGATATAGACGGCAACGGTGGGGCTGGCGCCGCCGGTGTTGATGCCGCGAAGGATGATGCGCGTTTCGCCGGCATTCTGCTGTTGCAGGCTCAGCCCGGGGACGAGGGCCGCATAATCCACCAGGCTGGTCGCATGCCGTTGCTCGAGCACCTTGCTCGACACGACCGAAATGGATTGCGGCACATCGATCAGATTCTGGCTGCGCTTCTGGGCGGTCACCACGATATCCTCGCCCCAACCCTCGCGGTCTTCCGCTGCCGGCGCCCGGGCACCCTGCGCCACTTCCTCAGCCTGCGCCGCCGGGATCCATGCCACTACCGCCGTGGCTACCAGCCACAGGGCCCTCGATTGAAACGTCATCGCCCAATCCTTCCCAGAATATAGGGTCATCATGACGGGTGTTTCACTTATAGCAACTATTTTCTCATTGAGGGACGACAATTCCCTAACGCCCTGCTTTGCGCTAGCGTCGTGAGGAGAGGGCATATGGCAAAGAAAACCACCACCAACAGTCCGCACCCCGGCCTTGCGCTGCGAGCCGCGCGACTCGAACAGGGGCTGACGCTCCGGGCGCTGGCCGCCCGGCTCGACATGCCCTTCTCCACGCTGTCGAAGCTCGAGAACGGCAAGATGGCGATGACCTATGACAAGCTCGTGCGCCTGGCGCAGGGCCTCGGCATCGACATGGGCAGCCTGGTCGCCGGCACCGCGCCGACCGATCATGCACCCGCCGCGGTCGGCCGCCGCAGCGTGCAACGCGCTGGGAAATGGCCCGAAGCCAGCTCGGAACGCCACACCCATCATTATCCGGCCGCCGACCTGCTGGGAAAGATGATGGTGCCGATCATCATCGAGGTGAAGGCGCGCAGCATCGACGAGCTTGGCGGGCTGGTCCGCCATTCGGGCGAGGAATATCTCTATATCCTCGAAGGCGCGATGGAGCTGCATTCCGATCTTTATGCGCCGCTGCTGCTCAACCAGGGCGATTCGATCTATTTCGATTCGGGTATGGCGCATGGCTATGCCCGCGTCAGCGACGGACCGTGCCGTGTGCTCGCTGTCTGTGCAGGGGCCGGCATGCAACGTGTTGCACAGTCGGCCGGAAAAAGCTGGGATCTCGTCTCCTCCAACGAGGACGGTTCGCCATCGGAGAACATTGTTTCTTATATTGAAACGTGAGCCGATCCATGTGATGTGACGGCCATGGACAGCCCGGCCACAGCAATCCGCCCACTCACGCTCACCCATCGCTGCGACGCGATGCTGATGCGCGAGCCTTTCCGCATTTCCGGCTATCTGTTCGAATCGATGCCGGCGGTGATCGCGACACTGTCGGACGGCACCCACGCCGGGCGGGGCGAGGCAGCCGGGGTCTATTATCTCGACGATGGCCCCGACCATATGGAGAGCGAGATCGAGCGCTGCCGCGACGCGATCGAGGCGGGCATCGATCGCGAGGGCCTGCGCGACCTGCTGCCGCCGGGCGGCGCGCGCAACGCGCTCGATTGCGCCCTGTGGGAACTCGAATCGCTCCGTGCGGGCGTCCCGGTATGGAAACTCGCCGGTGTCGGCCCGCCCAAACCCCTCGTCACCACCTTCACCCTTCCCGCCGAAGACCCTGCCGAGATCCTGAGGCGCCTCGCGGCATTGCCGACGCCGCGCGCGATCAAGCTCAAGCTGGAAGGCGATCTCGCCGCGGATACCGAGCGTGTCCGCGCGGTGCGCAGGGCGCGCCCGCATGTCTGGCTCGGGGTCGATGCGAACCAGGGCTATGGCGGCGACGATCTCGACGGGCTCGTCGCGATGCTGGTCGACAACAAGGTCGCGCTGCTCGAACAGCCGGTCCGCCGCGGCGCCGAGGCGCTGCTCGATGGCTGGCGCTCCCCCATCCCGGTCGCCGCCGACGAAAGCGTCCTGTGCCTGGCCGAGATCGACGAGCACCGCACCCGCTTCCAGGTCGTCAATATCAAGCTCGACAAATGCGGCGGCCTTACCGAGGCGCTGATGATGGCCGATCACGCCCGCCGGCTCGGGCTCGAGGTGATGGTCGGCAACATGGCCGGCGCGACGCTGTCGACCGCGCCCGCCTTCGTGCTGGCCCAGCTCTGCGACGTGGTCGATCTCGACGGCCCCTGGTTCCTCGCCGACGATCCGCTCGCCGCCAGCCTTTACGAGGATGGGGAGATCATGGTCCCGTCGCGCCTGTGGGGCGCCGACTGAGGGAGGCGGCGCCCGGTTCGGCGTTCAGGCGGGGAGGGCCTGGGCGATGGCCAGGCCGGCGAGACGGGCCGTGGCCAGCAGCTGGTCCAGGCCATGCCCGTTCCTGGCCTTGGCGGAGAGGCCGGACATCGCCGTGCTGACGAAATCCGCCAGGCGATCGGCCTCTTTCGGATGGCGGGCAGCGATATACTGCCGGATCGCCTCCTCCGCGGCGAGGTTGAACGCGCGGGCCGCCTCACGCGCCTGTTCATCGTTGCAGCGCGTGCCTTCCAGCACGAGGCAGCCGCCGGCAGCGGGATCGGCGACATAATGTCGGGCGGCCTCCTCCAGCAAGGCGGAAAGGGCTTCGGCGACGGGGCGGTCGGGGCGCAGGATATCGTTGAGGGGAATGGCCCTGGTCTCGGCCCAATGGTCGAGAACACGGGTGTAAAGGCCGGCCTTGTTGCCAAAGGCAGCATAGAAGCTTGGCGGGTTGATACCCAGCGCTTCGGTGACGTCGGCGACGCTGACGGCATCATATCCGCGAGCGTGGAAGAGATGCTCAGCGATGGCGACCGCCTCGTCCGGATCGAAGCGCCGGGGGCGTCCTCGTGGACGTGATATATTTGTAGTCACTGTTACACAAACCCTTGACCCAGCCGTTCGAGCTTTTATGTAGCGCGTCCTACATTAAACCTCAAGGAGGCCCCGATGGCCATGTTTCAAGGAAAATCCGTTCTCGTGCTCGGCGGCAGCCGGGGGATCGGCGCCGCGATCGTGCGGCGCTTCGCGACCGAGGGGGCCGCAGTGACCTTCACCTATGCAGGGTCGCGCGAGGCGGCGGAGCAACTGGCGGCCGAGACGGGCAGCAACGCGGTCCAGACCGACAGTGCCGACCGCGACGCGGTGATCGCTCGGGTGCGCGACAGCGGGCCGCTGGACGTGCTGGTGGTCAATTCCGGCTTCGCCATCTTCGGCGATGCCCTCGAGCAGGACCCGGACGAGATCGACCGGCTGTTCCGGGTCAACGTCCATGCTCCTTATCATGCGTCCGTCGAAGCGGCCCGGCAGATGCCGGACGGCGGACGGATCATCGTGATCGGTTCGGTGAACGGCGACCGGATGCCCGTCCCGGGCATGGCGTCCTACGCGCTGAGCAAGTCGGCCTTGCAAGGGTTGGCACGTGGCCTCGCACGGGATTTCGGGCCGCGCGGCATCACGATCAACATCGTGCAGCCCGGGCCGATCGATACGGACGCGAACCCGGCGGACGGCCCGATGAAGGACCTGATGCACAGCTTCATGGCCATCAAGCGCCACGGACGCCCCGCAGAGGTGGCGGGCATGGTGGCATGGCTGGCCGGGCCTGAGGCAGGATTCGTGACAGGCGCGATGCACACGATCGACGGCGCGTTCGGGGCCTAGGTGAAGAGCGTCCCGGGGCTGCTTTGCTCCGGGACGATCCGCTCTCTGCAGGCATGCGAACGGGCCCGCCGCAATCCGCTGATCGAACTCATCGCCGAACGTCGCAGGTGCCAGCCTTTGCCCTGCGGGCCGATCGGGACGCTATCGATCCTCAGGCTGAATAGCGTGCCGCCACCTGGTTGATCTGCTGGCGCTGGCTCGCCTCGATCTCGCGCATCAGCCGGGCGAACCGGCCGATCACGTCGGGATCGGGTCCGGCATCCGCCTCGATCGCGGCCCAGGCCATATCGAGCACGTGCTTCGCTGCATCACGCCCGTGCACAGCAATGATATAGGCGGCAGAATCCGCACTCCCGAACTTGCTTCCCACCCGGCGACCCTATTTTGGTTTTGAGCGCAAAGGATCGAGACGGCCGGAAGTTCCCGACAAAAATGGGTGAAGACCGTATTCAGGATTCCAGCGGCAGCCGGCCGATGAGTCGGCCATGCGCGCCGTGTCGGCTCCTCCGGTCTGCGCTCACCGACGCACGCTGGCGATTCAACAGGCGCGGCGATCATGCTCGTATCGCCGCCCCCTCCGCGCGATGGAAGCCGGCATGCACAATATTATATTTTCGGCCACAATAAAGCCCGATGAAAAAATGATACCCCCTGCAAAATGCAGCAAGAAAATCTGCAATAAACTGAAAATCCGTGTCACCGGACCGCGCCATCCAGGCGAAGTACTCCAGCGCGCCCGGATCGGCCTATTCAATAAAACGACGACGACCTCCAAGAAGCGTCGAATTTCGCCCCACAGGCAATCGCCTCGCATAAATCGACGATTACTGGACGGGTGGCGACACAGTGACGCGAAATCCGACAGAATTTCTTGGCCTTTACTCTTGGTGGAGAGCCCTCGCCCGCCATTGAAAATATCACGCAACAGGTTGTTGGCCGTACAAAATTGCGCCCGTTTCGGGCGGGGCTGTGAACACTATCGAAATTGCCCTCAACGTCGATGCCGGGCGCTGGACTCGCGCCGCCTTGCCCCATTAAGCCACCGCATCTCCTCTCTTGCCGAAAGGCTTTCCTTGATGATCCGTGGCGTATTTTTCGTGTCCCTGCTCGCGTCGGCCGCCATCCCTGCTTTCGCCGAGAATTCGAAGCCGCAGCCGGTGCCCTATGTGAACACCATCCCCGATGCCCGCGACATTCCCTATCCGGGCACGATGGCGCTGGAGGTGGACGCGACCGACACGAAGCGCGGCATCTTCACGACCAAAGAGACCCTGCCCGTCGCCAGGTCGGGCCATATGGTCCTGCTCTTCCCGAAATGGCTGCCCGGCGCGCATTCGCCGCGCGGCGAGCTCGACAAGGTCGTCGATCTGCACATCATGGGCAACGGCAAGGAAATCCATTGGACGCGCGACCCGGTCGACGTGTTCGCCTATCATATCGACGTGCCGTCGGGCGTGAAGACGCTCGACATCGGCCTGAAGTTCGCGTCCTCCACCGCGAGCGACCAGGGATCGATCGTCGCCTCGCCCGACATGCTGCGCCTGCAGTTCAACTCGATGAGCCTTTATCCCGCCGGTTATTTCACCCGGCAGATCCCGGTAAAGGCGACGGTGAAATATCCGGAGGGCTGGCATGCCTCGTCTGGCCTGCCGTCCAGGGCGGTCGGATCGACCTACACCTATGAGCCCACCAATTACGAAGTCCTGGTCGACAGTCCGGTCCTCGCCGGCCGCTATTACAAGCAATGGCCGCTCAGCCCGCGCGTCAACCTGAACGTCTATGCCGACAACGCCGCCGAGCTTGCGGCGACGCCCGAGCAGATCGATGCGCACAAGGCGCTGGTCGACCAGGCAGTGAAGCTGTTCGGATCGCAGCATTACGACAAATACGAATTCCTGCTGTCGCTGTCGGACCAGATGGGCGGCATCGGCCTGGAGCACCATCGCAGTTCCGAGGACGGGGTGAAGCTCGGCTATTTCCTGAAATGGAAGGACGGCCCCGGATCGCGCAACCTGCTGCCGCACGAATATACCCATAGCTGGGACGGCAAATACCGCCGCGGTGCCGATCTATGGACGCCCGACTACCGCACCCCGATGCGCGGCTCCCTGCTATGGGTCTATGAAGGACAGACCCAGTTCTGGGGCTATGTGCTGCAGGCGCGCTCTGGCCTGGTGTCGAAGCAGGACACGCTCGACATGTATGCCTCGATCATGGCGGCGCTCGACAATCGTCCCGCGCGCAACTGGCGCAACATGGTCGACACGACCAACGATCCGGTCATCTCGCAGCGCCGGCCCAAGGGCTGGCTGAGCAACCAGCGGTCGGAGGATTATTACAATGAGGGCCTGCTGATCTGGATGGAGGTCGATTCGATCCTGCGCAAGCAGTCGGGCGGGACCAAGTCGATCGACGATTTCGCCGGCACCTTCTTTCGCGGCACCGACGGCGATTTCGGCCAGGTGACCTATACGTTCGACGACGTCGCGGCGACGCTCAACAGCATCCAGCCCTATGACTGGGCCGGCTTCCTGAAGAAGCGCATCACCGAGACGGGCCAGCCTGCGCCGCTGCAGGGCTTCATCAACAATGGCTACAAGCTGATCTACACCGATGAGCCTACGCCGTCGTTCAAGCAGTCCGAGACGACGGGCAAGCGCACCGACCTCAGCTATTCGCTCGGCATCGCGCTCAGCAACGAAGGCGCGGTCACAGGCGTGATCTGGGACAGCCCCGCGTTCAAGGCCGGATTGACGGTCAGCGACACGATCGTCGCGGTCAACGGCCAGGCCTGGTCGGCCCAGGCGATCAAGGATGCGATCACCGCGGCCAGGACCGGCAAGGAGCCGATCGTGCTGCTGGTCAAGGCAAATGACCGCATCGCTCCAGTGAGCATCGACTATCATGGCGGCCTGCGCTATCCGCGCCTCGAAAAGATCGGCAACGGCGAGGGTGGCCTCGATAAGCTGCTGACGGCCAAATAAAGGAGAGGGGCACCCCTACACCGCTCGATCCGGGCTTGCCGGGGGCTTTCGCGCCCCGGCGGGCGCGGGCGGACGGCCATGAAAGCCCAGGACAGATATGAACATCGATTTGATCTCGATCGGCGACGATCCCCCCAACAGCCTCAACGTCATCATCGAGGTGCCGGTCGGCGGCGAACCGGTGAAATATGAGTTCGACAAGAAGTCGGGCGCCCTGTTCGTGGACCGCATCCTCCACACGCCGATGCGCTATCCGGCCAATTACGGCTTCGTGCCGCACACCCTATCGCCCGACGGCGATCCGCTCGACGCGCTGGTCGTTGCGCGCTCGCCCTTCGTGCCCGGCTGTGTCGTACGCGCCCGGCCCATCGGCGTCCTGAAGCTCGAGGATGAGGCCGGCGGCGACGAGAAACTGGTCTGCGTGCCGGTCGACACCACCTTCCCTTATTATTCGGATGTGGGCGAGCGCGGCGATCTGCCCTCGATCGTGCTCCAGCAGATCGAGCATTTCTTCAAGCACTACAAGGACCTGGAGTCGGAGAAGTGGGTTCGCATCGGCCAGTGGGGCGATGCCGAGGAAGCCAAGCGCATCGTGATCGAAGCGATCGCCGCGGCGAAGGCCGCCAAGAAGGCGAAGAAGACCAAGAAGGCATGATGGCCGGATGATGCCCCGGACGGCCTGGAGGGGATGTGCAGCGGCGGGGATCGTCGCGTTCATCTGCTCCTCGTCGTTCGGGCGTATCCCGGGCATGGCCACCTGCGGCCCCGATGGCGGCCTCGGCCCGATCATCGCTTTCGAATTCGCCCGCACGCCGGCCGATGTGGTGGCGCTGTTCGGCAGCGAGCCGTGCACCTCGACGCTGGTCGCGGCGCAGAAGGCGGGGCTGCTGCTCGATGCGCTCGGCTTCATCCCCTTCTACACCGCGTTCCTCATGCTTGCCGTGGTCGCCATCGACGCACAAAGCTGGATCAAACGCGCGCTCATCGTCATCCTCCTGATCGCGGCGCTCGGCGACCAGATGGAAGGGGCGCTGATGTACGCGATCCTGCGCGACCTGCCTGGCACGCCGGCGCTGCTCGACATGCTGTGGTGGCCGGTTCATGTGAAGTTCGCGCTGCTGGCGCTTGGCACGATCGGCATCGCCGAGATTCTCGTCCATGGCCGCTGGTTGCCGCGCCTCTCTGCCGGCGTCATCGCGCTGGGCGGGTTCCTCGCCCTTACCGGGCTGCTCGTGATGCCGAGCAGCTGGATGATGAGCGGATTCCTGCTGGCCTGGGTCACCCTGCTGGTCGCTGCGCTTATCGCTTCTTTCTGGCCTTCGCTTTTCGCGGCGCGCGCTGTCCCGCCGCCAGGCCGAGCGACGCCCAGCGCCTGAGCTCGTCGGCGTCGTCATAGACCTCGTCGGGCGCGCGGCGGTAGTTCATCGATTCAACCCGGCCCTCGCTCATCTCATAAGAGAAACGCTCGCAGCCGGCGGCATCCCATTCCGCATCGCTGACCGAATCGGATTTGAACCATGCCCCCTCACCGGAGACGATCGCGAAGATGGTGCCATCGCAATAGAGCGTCGCGCCGCCCATCATCTTGCGCATCGTCACGATACCGACCGGCTCCATCGCCTCGGCGATCCAGTCGACCAATCCCTGGTCGAATGCCATCAGCCCTCTCCCTTCAGCTTTGCGCCGTAAGCTTTAGCCCTGCGATGCAGATGACGACGCCGAGCATCAGCAGCAGCCGCACCAGCCCAGCCGACTCGCCATACCAGGCGATGCCGACGATCACCGTCCCCAGGGCACCGATGCCACCCCATATGATATAGGCCGTGCCCATCGGGATCGACCGTGCCGCGACCTCCAGCAGCGCCATCGACAATGCGACCGAGGCCAGGAAACCAAGCGTCCATGGCAGGTTCCGGAAACCGTCGACATGGCGAAGACAGGTGGTGAAGCCGATCTCGAACAGGCCACCGATCGCCAGCAGTATCCAGGCCATCTCAGCCGCGCCCCGCCAGCTTTGCCAGCGCCGGGCCGGACACGCGGTTGACCGTCCAGTCGTCCATCGGCTCCGCGCCCATCGCCTTGTAGAACTCGATCGCCTTGGTGTTCCAGTTGAGCACCGCCCATTCGAACCGGGTGCAGCCCCGGTCGACCGCGATGCCGGCGAGATGGCGCAGCAACGCGGCGCCCACGCCCTGCCCCCGCGCCGCCGGCGTCACGTACAGATCCTCCAGATACAGGCCCCGCCAGCCAGTCCAGGTCGAGAAATTGTGGAAGAACAGCGCCATGCCCAATGGCTCGCCATCGCGCTCGGCGATCACGGCTTCGGCCGCGGGCCGCTCGCCGAACATCGCCTCGTGCAGCAGTTCCTCGGTCGCGACGACCTTGTCGGCCTCGCGCTCGAACTCGGCCAGTTCGCGCACGAAACGCATGATGGTGGGAACGTCGTCGGGGGTGGCGAATCGGAGTTCGGTCATGCGGCGGCCTCTGTCTGCGGGGCGGGAGCGGCGGTGCCGCGGATGGCGGAAAGACAGCCGGCGATGATCAGTCCGGCCCCCGCCACGGTATAGAGCGAGACATGCTCGCGGAAAACCAGCCAGCCGAGCATCGCGGCCCAGATGAAGGCGGTATATTCGACCGGCGCGAGCACCTGCGCCTCGGCCCGGCCATAAGCCCAGGCGAGCGCCGCCGCCGAGAAGGTGCCGAGCAGGGTCGCGACCCCGATCGAGGGCAATTGCCCGATGGTCGGCATCACCGCGAACCAGGGCGCGCCGACCAGCAGCAGCACGCCGATGACCCCGCCGGTGAACAGCGTCACCTCGATCGGATCGGCAAGCTGCGCCTGCTTGCGCAGCAGGATCAGGCTGTAGCCGTAGAGGAACGAGGCAAGGATGATCGCACCCGACCCCATCAGCGTATCGTCGCTCGCGCCCGCTCGCGCCTGCCCCCAGGCTATCACGAACACGCCGATGCTGGCGATCGCCGACCCCAGGATGGCGGCACGCCGGATCCGCTCACCCAGCATCGCCGCCGCGAGATACAGCGCGATCAGCGGCGCAAGGAAGGTGAGCGCCACCCCCTGCGCCATCGGCACGCGAACGAGCCCCCAGAAGAACAGCAGCACCGACATCCCGGCCGCGAAGCCGCGACCGATATGGAGCCTCAACGCCGCCTGTTCGGGCCAGCGATTGCCGCGAAGCAGGAAGATCGCGCCGGTCAGCACCGCCCCGGCGAGCGAGCGCCACAGTACCGCGCTGTACGCACCACTGGTGATGCTCAGCCCCTTCATCACCGCGTCCATCGCCGAATAGGTCGCGATGCCGAGCGTCGCGACGGCGAAGGCGATAGAGGACTGGCTGCGCAACATCCGGGCGACATAGCCGCCATCGGCCGGGCCGTCACGCGGCCCCGCGCGTCAGCGCAGGATCATCTTGTCGCCCTTGATCTGCACGTCGGAAATGCTGCGCAGATAGCTGTGCCCGAGCAGCGATATGTCGCTTCCCTCGAGCACCACGCCACGCAGGGCGGTCGCTTCCTTGCCATCGAGGACGATTCTGTCGATCTGCACTTCCTGGCCGCGCACGTCGCCCGACGCACCGCGGCCGACCACCCTGAACTGTGTCGGATCGAACGCGATATGGGCGCGGGTTGCATCGGCCATCGTCAGCGCCACCGTATCGGCGCCGGTATCGACGACGAATCGGGTCGGCTCGCCATTGACGTCGGCAACGGCGATGAAATGCCCGCCGGGGCTCCGATCGAGCACCGTCTCGACCGGCGGAGCCTCGGCCGGTGGCGGCGCGGCGGGTGGCGATGGAGTCACCGGTGCCGGCACAGCAGCCGCCACGGGCGGTGCCGCAGTCTTCACCGCGGGTATGGCGAGGCCGATCGCAATGCCTGCCATGGTGACGATGAGGAGCGGGATCTTCATGCCCGCCTTTTACAGCGAACGGCTTGGATCGATCCTAACGCTCTTGGCAAACAAGTTCTGAACGGATCAGGCCGCAGCGCGTGCCTCGTCCGCCGCATCGATCTCCGCCGCCTTCGCCTCGACCAGCTTGACGATATGCTCGATCATATCCTCGCTCTGGACCGTATGATCGGTGACGCCCGACAGATAGACCATGTGCTTGCCGTTACCACCCCCGGTCAGGCCGATATCGGTCTCGCGCGCCTCGCCGGGGCCGTTGACGACGCAGCCGAGCACCGACAGCGACATCGGCGTGCGGATATGCTGGAGCCGTTCCTCCAGCGCCTGCACCGTGCGGATCACATCGAACCCCTGGCGTGCGCAGCTTGGGCAGGAGACGACGCGCACGCCGCGATTGCGGATGCCGAGCGCCTTCAGGATCTCGAACCCGACGCGAACCTCTTCCTCGGGCTCGGCGGAGAGCGAGACGCGCAGCGTGTCACCGATGCCGTACCAGAGCAGCGAGCCGATGCCGATCGACGACTTGACCGTACCACCGACGAACCCGCCCGCTTCGGTGATGCCGAGATGCAGCGGACAATCCACCGCCTCGGCAAGCTGCTGATAGGCGGCGACCGCGAGGAACAGGTCGGACGCCTTCACMGCGACCTTGTACTCGTGGAAATCATGGTCCTGCAGGATCTTGATATGGTCGAGCGCGGATTCGACCAGCGCCTCCGGGCAAGGCTCGCCATATTTTTCCAGCAAATCCTTTTCCAGGCTGCCCGCGTTCACGCCGATGCGGATCGAGCAGCCATTGGCCTTGGCCGCATTGACCACTTCCTTCACCCGCTCGGCCGACCCGATATTGCCCGGGTTGATGCGCAGGCAGGCAGCGCCGGCATCGGCAGCTTCGAGCGCGCGCTTATAGTGGAAATGGATGTCGGCGACGATCGGCACGCGACTCGCGCGGACGATCTGCTTCAGCGCCGCAGTGCTCTCCACATCGGGGCAGGACACGCGGATGATATCGACGCCGGCATCCTCGCAACGGCGGATCTGATCGATCGTCGCCTTTGCATCGGACGTGAGCGTATTGGTCATCGTCTGGACGGTGACCGGCGCGTCACCGCCGACGGGGACGTTACCGACCATGATCTGGCGGCTCTTGCGGCGCGTGATGTCGCGCCAGGGACGGATGGACATGCAATTTCCTCGTTTCGCCGCCCATATAGCGTCGCACGGGCGGTCGTGAAAGCGCGAGCCTCAGTCCTGCACCGAATCCCGATAGCGCCGGCTGCCACGCAGGCTGGTACCGTCGGCAAGCGTCACGGTGAAGTCGCCGCTGCGGTCGGTCTCGACCCGGCGCACCGCAGCCCGCCGGACCAGTCGGCTGCGGTGGATCTGGGCAAAGGCCGGCCCAAGCTCTGCCGCGACCGCCGCCAGCGTCGCGCGGTGGAGCAGGGTGCGCGCGCCCCAGGCGAGCTCGACATAATTGCCGGCCGCGTTGACGTGATCGATCTCCTCGGCCGGCACCTGATGGGTCACCGCGCCGTCCGCGACCTTGATAAGCCGCGGCGGCGGCGGCGCTGCTTCCGCCGGGGCAGCCGCTCGCGCCAGCAGCCACTGGGCGACCGCGGAAAAGCCCGCAAACTGGAGATAGGAGGCCAGGTCCTTGCGATATTCGTAGAGGATCCGGTTGGACCCCGGGCTCAGGAACACATACTGACTGCCTTCCGCCGCGTACCATGCCTTACGCAGCAGGATCATCAGGCCGATATGCCAGAGCGACAGCGGTATGCTGGCGAGCAGGATCAGCAGCACCGTCACCGGCCAGGAAAGGCGCGGCGGGCGGACATGCTTCACCAGCCACCAGATCACCAGCGCGGTGGACAGCCAGGCAAGCACGCTGCTCACCTGCCAGATCCAGACGTGAAGCTTGGTTTCCTCGATCCCGGCCTGGGCGAAATCGCTCAGCGTCGATTCGGCATTGGACAGCATCACCGCGAACAGGGTCAGCACGAAACCGCAGGTGAGCACGAGCGCGAGCCGGCGCTGTGCACCGTCCATCCCGCATCCGCCGCCGCTCGTCCCCATCGCTGTCGTCATCGTCCCTGTGATGCCGCGTTCCGCCCCTCCCCGATACCGGGCCGGAAGCCCGCTCGCTAGCCGTGACCCGTATTCGATCACGGAGAGACGCGATGGAACGACATTACGGCATGGACTGGCTGAGGATCGGGGCGTTCGGCCTGCTGATCTTCTATCATATCGGCATGGTCTTCGTGACCTGGGGTTTCCATGTGAAGACGGCCGACCCCGCCGACTGGGTCGCGGTGCCGATGTTGGTGACCAATGCCTGGCGGCTGACCCTGTTGTTCGTCGTTTCGGGCTTCGCCAGCCGTGCGCTGTTCGCCAAATCGCGCGGCATCGGCGACTTCCTGGGCAATCGCAACGCGCGCCTGCTGCTGCCGCTCGCCTTCGGCATCGTCACGATCGTGCCCCCGCAAAGCTGGGTCGAGCTGGTCACGCAGCATGGCTATGCGCACGGCTTCCTCTGGTTCCTCACTCACGACTATTTCCGCTTCGGCACGCTCGACGGTATCATCCTGCCGACCTGGAACCATCTCTGGTTCGTCGCCTATCTCTGGGCCTATACGCTTGTGCTCGCCCTGCTGCTGAGCGCACGCCTGTCCGGCGTCCAGGCGACGTTCGACCGGATTTTTGGCGGGGCCGGCGTGCTGTGGGTACCGATCGCCTGGCTGCTCGCGCTCCGCATCGGCCTCTTCCCCAATGTCGAGGAAACGCACGACCTGGTCACCGACTGGGTCGCCCATCTGCAATATCTCCCCGCCTTCCTGTCCGGCTTCGGCCTGGCCGGATCGCGGCCGGCCCGGGGCGCGCTTGCGCGCTTCTGGATACCGGCGGCGGTGCTGGCGGTGGCTGGCTATGCGGTCGTCGCCTCCGTCGAGATCGCCTATCCCGGCTTCGCCATGCCTTCCCGCCGGATAGCCCGCGCCTTCCATGTCGCGCGCGAGGTGCAATGCTGGGCGAGCATCGCGGCGCTGATCGGCGTGGCCGAGCGGTTCTGGAACCGCGACCATCGCTGGCGGCAGACGCTGACCGAGGCGGTGTTCCCCTTCTACATCATCCACCAGACGGTGATCATCCTGGTGGAATATTGGCTGAAACCGCTGAATATCGGCCCGGTCGCCGAGTTCGCGATCCTGGTTCCGGCCACGGTTACAGGCTGCTGGGCCTTTTACCTGATAGGCCGCGAGATCGGCTGGTTGCGCCCGCTGATCGGCCTGCGGCACAGAATCGCGCGGAAAGTAGAGGCGATTTCCACCGGTCCCCAGGCGGCCTGATCGGCGACGAATCCCGGGCGGCGCGATCGACCCGCCCGGGCAACCACCTGCCGTTCCGGGTACCCCCTTGACTAGCCATCGGCTCAGGAAACGCTACATGCGCGCGCATGGAACGGCACTACGGCCTGGACTGGCTCCGCATCGGTGCCTTCGGCCTACTCATCTTCTACCATGTCGGCATGGTCTTCGTGCCATGGGACTTCCATGTGAAGACAGCCCACCCGATCGACTGGGTGGCAATCCCGATGCATGCGACCAACAGCTGGCGGCTGATGCTGCTGTTCGTCGTATCAGGCTATGCCAGCCGCGCGCTGCTGGCGAAGAGCGATAGCCCCGGATCCTTCATCGCATCGCGCAACAAGCGTCTGCTGATCCCGCTTCTGTTCGGCATGACCATCGTCATTCCGGTCCAGCCCTGGGTCGAGCTGACCACCCAGCATGGCTATGACGGCGGCTTCGGCTGGTTCTGGCTGCACGATTATTTCCGCTTCGGCACCTTCCGCAGCCTGGTCCTGCCCACCTGGCAGCATATGTGGTTCGTCGGCTATCTCTGGTTCTACACGGTCGCGCTCGCGATGGCGGTGTGGCTGATGCGCGGGCGCAGCCTGCAATGGTTGTTTGACCGGGTCTTCGGTACCGTCGCGGTCGTGCTGCTGCCGATGGCCTGGCTGTTCTTCGCAGACATGTATCTGCTTCCTGGCGCCGCCGAAACACATGACCTGCTGCACGATGCCATCGCGCATGCACATTACCTGCCCGGCTTTCTGTTCGGCTTCGCGCTTGCGTGCTCACAGCCCGCGATGTCGGCGATCGGACGCTGGTGGAAGGCGGCAGGCGTGGTCGCTGTGCTGAGCTATATGGCGGTCGCCGCGATCGAATTGCGCTGGCCGGGCAGCGCGATGCCGCAGCCCTATGGCTATGTCTTTGCCACGGCTCGTGTGATCCAGGGCTGGTGCGCGATCATCGCGCTGATCGGCATCGCCGAACGATACTGGAACCACGACCACCCCTGGCGCCACACGCTGACCGAGGCTGTGTTCCCGTTCTACATTATCCACCAGACGGTGATCGTCGCGGTGGAGTGGGCCCTGCTGCCTTATGGCCTGCCTGCGACCGCTGAATTCGCGATCCTCGTCACAGCGACGATCGCCAGCTGCTGGGCCTTCTACCTGATCGGGCGCAAGGTCGGCTGGCTGCGGCCACTGATCGGCTTGCGCGGCTTCATCAAGACACGGCATGCGCCCCGCCCCACCAACCTCTCGACCGCGGAGACACTTTCATGACCCATGCCGGCTGGACGTTGGTGATCCATGGCGGCGCGGGCATGATGACGCCGGACAGCATCACACCGGAGCAGGATGCCGGCGCGCGAACCGGGCTGAGCAATGCGCTTGATGCCGGCTCCGTCGTGCTGTCGGCGGGCGGCAGCGCGCTCGACGCGGTCGAGGCGGCGGTGCGCGTGCTGGAGGACGATCCGCATTTCAACGCGGGGCGCGGCGCCGCGCTGACTCATGAAGGCGTCGCCGAACTCGATGCGGCGATCATGGAGGGAACCGGCCGCGATGCCGGCGCGGTCGCCGGGGTGACCGCCACGCGCAACCCCGTCAGCCTCGCCCGCGCCGTGATGGAACAGAGCCGGCACGTGCTGCTCGGCGGCGACGGCGCCGACCTGTTCTCGCAAGAGCATCAGCTCGAACAGGCAGGCCAGGATTGGTTCGTCCTGCCCGAGCGTCGCCGCCAGCTCGACGAGCTTCAGGCACGCGGCGCCGATTCGTTCGATGTCGACATGAAATATGGCACAGTCGGCGCGGTCGCCCGCGATACCGCCGGCCATGTCGCTGCCGCTACCTCGACCGGCGGCGTCACCGGCAAGCGCTGGGGCCGGATCGGCGATTCGCCGCTGATCGGTGCCGGCACCTACGCGGACGATCGGGCGGGCGCCGTCTCGGCCACCGGATCGGGCGAATATTTCATCCGGGCAGGCGTCGCGCACGAGATTTGCGCCCGGGCCCGACTCGCCGACGTGCCGCTCCGCGCCGCCGCCGATGCGGTGATGGAGGAGGTCAAGGCGCTTGGCGGGCGGGGCGGCGTGATCGTGGCCGCGCCGGACGGCGAGGCGGTTTGGAGTTTCAACACCGCCGGCATGTATCGCGGCATGGCGGGGTCGGATCGCGCCCGGACCGTCGCGATCTATGGCGACGAATAACCCGGCTCAGCTTTCGCCGGCTCGCCCGACAGAGTAGAGCGACGCGCATGAGTCGCCTCCTCCCCGCTCTCGCCGCCGTTGCGCTCGCCGCCACCGCATCTCCCGCCGCCGCCTATTGGGAATATGGGCATCAGACCATCGCCCAGATCGCGCGCGCGAATGTGAAGCCACGCACCCGGGTTGCGGTCGACAGGCTGCTGCGCCAGTCGAAGCTGCTGGGTACGCCGACCTGCCCGGCGCGCTCGATCGAGGATGCCAGCGTCTGGGCCGACTGCATCAAGACGATCAAGAATCCGGACGGCAAGCGCCCGTTCGACTTCGCCTATAACTGGCACTTCCAGAACGTGAGCATCTGCCAGCCGTTCAGCCTGGTCGAGCCGTGCAAGGACGGCAATTGCGTATCGGCGCAGATCGAGCGCGACGTGAAGCTGTTGCGCGACAAGGCGACGCCGCTGAAGGACCGGGTCCAGGCGCTCGTCTTCCTGATCCACTTCGTCGGCGACCTGCACCAGCCGCTTCATGCCGGCGACAAGACCGACAAGGGCGGCAACGACGCCAAGGCAACCTATGGCATCCTGACGACGCCGCGGCTCAACCTGCATTCGATCTGGGACGGCTACCTTGCCGAGCGCGCGATCTCGGCACCGCCGCCATTGGTGCGGCGTTATTCGGCCGCCGATCGCGCGACCGTCGCCGCCGGAACCGTGACCGACTGGAGCCGGGAGAGCTGGCAGGTCGCGCATGACAGCGTCTACGCCACCGCGATGAAGGGCGATCCCTGCGCGCCGACACCGGCGCTGGTGACGCTCGACGACGCCGAGATTGAATCGCTGGTGCCGGTCGCGCGGATGGAGGTCGAGCGCGGCGGCCTGCGCCTCGCCAAGCTGCTCGACCAGGCCTTCTCCTAGTTCGATCCCCACCGCCAGCGCCAGCCGCCATCGGTCTTGCGCGCGGCGATGGTGATGAATGCAGCGATCAGGGCCAGGCCGACGATGACCTTCGGCGCGATGCCGGGCATGAGGCGCCTGTCGGTCAGCAGCGCGGCACAGAAGCCGAGAGTCAGCAACCAGCCCTGCCAGGTCACCGGCGTCGCGCCGAAACCAAACCGCTTGGGCGCGAACCAGTAACCGTCGCGCACGTGGTACCACCGCCTGCTATTTTCGAACGCCATCATCGCCTCCTTCAACCGAACCGGATCGAAAGGACGAGATCGGTCGGCGCCAGCAAGCTCAAGGTCAGCCTGGGGAGCCCTGCGCGCCGCGAAGCCATGCCGATCATTCCTTCTCTCCTTCATCCCGCGTCTTCGCCGGTCGTCCGCGTTTCGCACGGACCGGCGCTTCCAGCTTCACCCCGCGCTTCGACAGCGCCTCCCGGAGCAGGCATTCCAGCTCGGCATTGACGCTCCTCAGGTCGGCCGCCGCCGCCCGCTCGACCGCCGCGTAGAGCGCGGGGTCGAGACGCAGCGGGAAAGCCTTTTTCGTGGGCGCGCTCACACGGGCGTGCTTATTGGTAGAGTGTGCCGGTATTGACCACCGGCTGCGTGTCGCGTTCGCCGCACAGCACGACCATCAGGTTCGAAACCATGGCGGCGCGGCGTTCGTCGTCCAGTTCGACGACATTCTTTTCCGACAGCATCTCCAGCGCCATCTCGACCATGCCGACTGCGCCCTCGACCAGCGTCCTGCGCGCGGCGACCACTGCCTGGGCCTGTTGCCGGCGGAGCATCGCCCCGGCGATCTCCTGCGCATAAGCGAGGTGCGTGAAGCCGCATTCGTCGACCGTGATGCCGGCGACCGCGAGCCGCGCGATCAGCTCGGTGCGCAGCTCGCCGCCTACCTGATCGTGATTGCCGCGCAGGGTGACTTCCTGATGTTCGAAATCGTCATAAGGGTAGCGCGCGCCGATGGTGCGGACCGCCGCCTCGATCTGAACGATCACGAAGGCCTTGTAGTCGTCGATGTCGAACAGCGCCTGCGCCGTGTCGGTCACGCGCCACACCACTTGCGCCGCGATCTCGATCGGGTTGCCGCGCTGGTCGTTCACCTTCAGCCGTTCCGAAATCATGTTGTTCGCGCGGAGGGACACCTTCTTGCGGCCGAGCCAGGGCAATACCCAGCGCAGTCCGGTGGTGCGGTCAGTGCCCTTATACGCGCCGAACAGGGTGATCGCCGTCGCCTGGTTCGGCTGCTGCATATAGAAGCCGCACAGGACGAACACGAAGACGATGACCGACATCGTCATGATCAGGACGCCCATCGCCGGATTGTCCTGCATGAAGCTGGTGGCGAACACCCCGGCCGCGATGGCGAGCAGCATCACCATCAGCATGACATAACCGCTGGACGTAGCGGCGTTGCGCTCGCTCGACAGGGTGAGCGCGGTGTTCCTGGCAACCGAATCCGGCATTGGGCCCTCCCATTAATATGATATCATATTTATATCTATATTGCGGTCGCGGCAAGCGAAAACAAAGACGCCGCCGGATCGGGCGATCCGGCGGCGTCGGTGTGGAATGGCTGGATCCCGGCCTGCGCCGGGTAGCCCGCAAGCGGGCTAGTTGAGGACGATGGTCACCGCGCGGCGGTTCTGAGCCCAGCTCTGCTCGTCCGAGCCGAGGGCGATCGGACGTTCCTTGCCGTAGCTGATCGTCGAGATACGCGCCGGGTTGATGCCGCGTGCCGCGAGGTAGTTCTTCGCGGCATTGGCGCGGCGGTCGCCGAGCGCAAGATTGTATTCGCGGGTGCCGCGCTCGTCGCAATGCCCCTCGAGGCTGACGGGCACGTTCGGCCATTTGGCAAGCCAGGCCGCCTGGCTGTCGAGAATCTCGCGGGCGCGGGCGTCGATGTCGTATTTATCGAGCGCGAAGTTGACCGTGTTGCTCGTCACCGAGCGTTCGAAATCGGCGCGCGAGCCGGGAACGACATTGTCGCTGGTCCCCGGATTGCCGGGGCCGGGATTATAGTCGCCGGGGGCCGGCGGAATCTGCTTCGGCTTGGGGCTGCACGCAGCGGTCGCGACGAGCGCGGCGGTAACGATGAGCGTGGTCGTCAGTCTGGCCATCTGGCGTCTCCTTCGATCGAAAGTCGTTTCGCTTGCGCCTCGCACCACCCGTATTGCCCGTCGATGAACCGAAGTCGACGCGGGGGGAAATGGTCATGCGAAGCACAGATTGCTTCAGGGGCGTAACGGTCCCCAGGACGGATCGGATCCATCGAGGGGAGTCGGAATCTTGCGCTCGTTGACCCCGGTCAGGTCGACCGCCCACAGATCGGCATTGCCGGCGCCGCCGCGATGCGAGCGGAAGAAGGTCAGCGCGCGGCCGTTGGGCGCCCAGCTCGGCCCTTCGTCCTGCCAGTCGTTGGTCAGTAGGCGCTCGCCACCGCCGCCCGGGTTCATCACCCCGATTCGGAAATCGCCCGAGATCTTGGTGAAGGCGATCAGGTCGCCGCGCGGGCTCCACGCCGGGGTCGCATAGCGACCGCCGCCGAAGCTGATGCGTTGCTGGTTCGATCCGTCGGCATTCATCACATAGATCTGCTGGGTGCCCGAACGGTCGCTCTCGAAGACGATCTTGCCGCCGTCGGGCGAATAGCTGCCGCCCGTATCGATGCCCGGCGCGGTGGTCAGCCGCTGCGGCGACCCGCCGGAGACCTGCACGCGGTAGATATCGGTGTTGCCGGCGACCGCCATCGAGAAGACGATCCAGCGCCCGTCCGGCGAATAGCGCGGCGCAAAGGTGAGGCTGGGATTATTGACCAGCAACCGCTGCCGCGCCGTCGCGACGTCATAGACATAGATCGCCGGGCGGTCGTTCAGATAGCTCATATAGACGATCGAGCGCTGGTCCGGCGAGAAGCGCGGGGTCAGCACGGTCGACTGGCCATTGGTCAGGAACCGGTGATTCGCGCCGTCCTGGTCCATGATCGCGAGCCGCTTGAAACGTTTCGCCTTGGGCCCGGTTTCGGAGACATAGATGATCCGGCTGTCGAAATAGGGGCCCTCGCCCGTCAGCCGGGCATAGACCATGTCGGCGCATTTATGCCCCGCGCGGCGCCAGTCGCTGGGCGAGACGACGAAACCCTGCCGGGTCAGCTCGCTGCGGGCGAACACGTCATAGAGATAGCAGCCGACCGTCAGCGTGCCGTCGCCATTGGCGCGGACGAAACCCTGCACCAAATTCTGCGCGCCGGCGCCGCCCCAATATTCGAACGAGGGCGCGGTCACCTCGGGATAGGCCACGCCCTTCAGCGCGTTGGGTGGGATCGGCTTGAACAGCCCGCTGTTGCGCAGGTCGTTGGTGACGATCTGGGCGAGTTCGCGGCCGAGCTTGTCGGTCGATCCGGCGGGCGTATCGACCACCGCCGACGTCGGCATCACCGGGACGGCGATCCCCAGCGGCGCCGAGGTGCCGCCGACCACGTCGACGACCAGCCCGCCATCCTGCGTGGGCGGTGCCTGGGTCGCGGTCACCGGCGGCGGCGCGGGAGCATTCTGAGCCTGGGCCGCGAGCGGCGACAACAGGGCAAAGGCAGCAGCCAACAAGGCGATAGGGGAAGCTGTCATGATGTTCCTCATCCCGGAAGTTTGTAGCGCAGGCTGAAATTGCTCCAGCCATTGGGAACGTCGTATAGTTCCGCCGGCAATCCACGCAGTGGCGCGCAACCCTTGAAGGTGGCGATCGCGTTGTCATCGACCCGGTCTCGATAGCGGGTGTTCCCCGCGTCAACACCGATATGATCAATCACCTGCGGATTGCTCGCTAGTGACCCGTCACGATTGAGACGCAGCCGGATCGTCACGATGATTCGCTCCGCGCCCGGGCCAGGCTGAACCTGGCGATCGGCGCAGGGCTGCACCTGACGGCGGATCGCGGAGCCGATATCGGCCGCCGCCTGCTGGCTCATCACCGCCGCCTGCGGCACCACCGACTTGGTCGGGGTCGGCTTGTCCGACAGGCCTTTCAGGAAATCGTCCCCGAGCCGGTTGCCGCGCGGCCGCGGCTTGGTGGCGTTCGCGTCGGTGCCGGTGCCCCGCGCTTTGGAGGGCGTTGTGCGGGTAGCCGGCGCTGCCTCGCGCGTGGGCGGCTTCTTCACCTTTTCGGGCGTAGGTGGCGCGACCGGCTTTTTCGGCTCGGGAACCGCCTTGGGCGCCGGCTTGGGGGGTAGCGCTGCCTTTGGCTGCGGCTTGGGCGGCGCCGGATCGGGCACGGGCTTCGGTTCGGGCTTGGGCGGTGGCGGCGCGGCGTCTTCGGGCGGGCCCGGATCGGGCGCCCTACTTTCGGCCGGCGGCGTCACGGCCTGGGGCGCCTTGGCCTCGAGCGCGACCTCGTCGACCAGAGACACGTCGATCGGCGCGGGTTTTGGCACCACCGGCGGCGTCGACGAGAGAAAACCGACCGAGAGCAATCCGAACAGCACGACATGACCGACGAGTGCGACGCCAAGGGCAATCGCCTCGGAGCGCGGCATCGCGCTCTCGTCGCCATCGAGGCGGAAATTATTTGCTGTCGTCGCCAATCGTCACCAGTGCGACGCGGTTGAGGCCCGCGCGGTTGAGTTCACCCATCACCCGCATCACGCGGCCATAGTCGAGGCTCTTGTCGGCGCGCAGGAAGATCTGCGGCGGCTGGCCGCCCTCGGTCTTGGCGGCGAGCTGCTGCAGCACGTCGGGCAGGATATCCTGGCTCACCTCGTCGTCGCCGACATGGATCTTGCCATCGGCCTCCATCGAGATCTGGACCGGCTTCTGGTCCTGGTCGAGCGGCTTGGCGCGGCTGTCGGGCAGGTTCACCGGCACGCCGGCGGTCAGCAGCGGCGCGGTCACCATGAAGATGATCAGCAGCACCAGCATCACGTCGACCAGCGGCGTGACGTTGATGTCGGCCATCGGCGCCCGCCGGCCGCGGCTGCGCTGCGAGGGGAGCGGCATCGACATCTAGAGCTTCCGTCCGTCCATCTCGAGCTGGCGGCTCAGGGTTGCATGGAAGCCGTCGGCGAAGCGGTTGAGCCGCGCCTCGACCCGGTTGATGCCGTGGCTGAAGCGGTTGTAGGCGATCACCGCCGGGATGGCCGCGAACAGGCCGATCGCCGTCGCGAACAGCGCCTCGGCGATGCCCGGCGCGACCACGGCGAGCGACGTGTTCTGCGCCGAGGCGATGCCGGTGAAGCTGCGCATGATGCCCCAGACGGTGCCGAACAGCCCGACGAAGGGCGCGACCGAACCGACCGTTGCGAGGATGTTGAGTCGGTCCGACAGCTTGTCGATCTCGCTGGCGACCATCGAGCCCATCGCCGTGGCGAGCCGTTCGCGCGTGCCTTCGCGATCGACCGCGCCGCTCGCGGTGGAGCGGCGCCATTCCTTCACGCCGGCCGAGAAGACCTGCGCGATCGGCAGGTCGCTGTCGCCCTGGATGCGGTGAAAGGCGTCGATATCCTCGGCCTTCCAGAAATCGCGTTCGAACTTCTCGATCTTGCGGCGCGTGCCGCCGATTCGCCGCCAGAAGGTGAGGATGATCGCCCAGGTCCAGATGCTGGCGAACAACAGGCCCAGCATCACGAACTTCACCACCAGATCGGCTTGGAGGAACAGCGCGATCGGCGACATCGTGGCGGCATCGGTATTGAAGAACAAATTGCTCACTCGTCCTGGTCCTTTTGGTCAACGAGACGCTGAAACGCCTCGACCCATGTCTTTGGTTGCCGTTTCGGCTTGCCCGATACCCCGACCAGCGCCGCGGTCACATCCGCCTCGCTCAGTATCTCAGCACCGCGCATGACTCTCTGATGAATATCGACCGATGCGGCGCGCACCTGTTTCAGTCTGGTCACCACGATCAACGCATCGTCGAGCCTTGCCGGGCGGCGGTACCGGATCGCCAGGCTGCTGACGGCATAGGCGCCCTCGCCTGCCTCCTGCGTCGCGCGCTGGTCGATCCCGGCGAGGCGGAGCATGTCGGACCGGGCCCGTTCCATGTAGCGCAGGTAATTGGCGTGATAGACCACGCCCGACAGATCGGTATCCTCGAAATAGACGCGGACGGGGAATCGATGCTCGACCCCGTCGAAGCGGCCTTCGACCGGTTGATCCTGTTGTGGCGCCACCATGTCCGTTCGTCCTAACCGAGCGATTCACCAGAAGGAACCCCGTTCGACGCATGAAGGGCACCAACTGAGGGCGATGACGGTCAAAAATGAGGGCCTCGAGGCCCTCTGGACGAGGCCCGGCTTTGTTCTAGGGTACCTCTTATGACCGAACCCGCCCTCAGGATTCGCGGCCTATCCAAGAGTTTCGACAAACCGGTGATCGCCGGGCTCGACCTGGAGATCGGCGCGGGCCAGCTTTACGCCCTGCTCGGCCCCAATGGCGCTGGAAAGACCACCACCCTGCGCATGGTGACGGGCCTGACCAGGCCCGATGCCGGCACCATCCATATCTATGGCATCGATGCCCGGCAGGAGCCGAACGCGGCCAAGGCGATCACTGCCTGGCTGCCCGACGAGCCGATGCTCTACGACAAGCTGACGCCGGGCGAATATCTCGCCTTCGTCGCCGGGCTGTGGCGGATGGACCCGCAGGTCGCGGCGGAGGAGGCCGAACGGCTGCTCCACTGGCTCGACCTGTGGGACGAGCGCGATACGCGGTGCGAAGGCTTTTCCCGCGGCATGAAGCAGAAGGTCGCGCTGGCCGCCGCCCTGATCCACGACCCGAAGCTGCTGATCCTGGACGAGCCGCTGACCGGCCTGGATGCCGCCATGGCCCGTGCGGTGAAGGATGCGCTGCGCGCCCAGGTCGATGCCGGCAAGACGGTGATCGTGACGACGCATATCCTGGAAGTGGCCGAGCGCATGGCCGACAGGATCGGCATCATCGCCGGCGGCAGGCTGCTCGTCGAGGGCACGCTGGAGGAACTGCGGACCAGCGCCGGCACCGAGGGGATGACGCTGGAGGATATTTTCATCCGCCTGACGAGCGGCGCGTGAGCGCGAGCGGGGCCTGGGGGCCGGCGCCTGGCAGCTTCGCCTGGCTTGCCCTGCACGAGATCCGACTGGCGTGGCGGGCGCGGCCGCGCAAGGGCGCCACGCGCTGGATCGGCTATGTGCTGATGCTGGCCTGGCTGGGGTTCGGCTGCTTCCTTGGCTGGGCCTTGCGCGACGTACCGATCCCGGCACTGCCCGCGGTGATGACGGCGATCCTGGCCGGCAGCATCGTCGCCTTCAGCTTCATGACCACCCAGGCAATCATCGGCAGCCAGCGCACCTTGTACGAGAATGGCGATCTCGACCTGCTCTTTTCCGCCCCGATCGGGGGGCGGACGGTGCTGCTGGCCAAGCTGCTCGGCATCGCCGGCACGATCGTGCTGACCTATGCCGTGCTACTACTGACGCTGGCGGTGCCGGTCGCGGTAATGGGCCATCCCCGGCTGTTCGGCCTTGTCGCCTTGCTGGCGGCGCTGGCGCTCGCCGCTGCCGCGACCGGACTGGCGATCACCCTGGCGCTGGCCAGGCTGGCCGGCCCCCGGTCGGCGCGCACCGTCGGGCAGATCGCCGCGGCGCTGATGGGCGGCGGCGTCTTTATCTTATCGCAACTCGCCAACCAAAGCGGTCGGCGCGAATCGAGCGTGATGATCCTGTTCGAGCGTTTCAGTGAGCGGGGCGTGGGTACTATCGGCCTTTCCGCCCTGCCCGGCCGCGCCGCCTTTGGCGATCCGATCGCGCTGTTCATCCTGCTCGGCATCGGGCTGTTGCTGTTCGCGCTGGCCGGCGCGACGCTGCAGCGGATGTTCCTGACCGGCTATCAGGACGGCGGCACGCGCCTTTCCCGGGCGAAGCCGACCGGCCGGGCAACCGGCCGGCTGTTCCACGCCTCGCTGTTCCGGTCGGTCTTCGCCAAGGAGTGGCGGCTATTGGTGCGGGATCCGGCGCTCGCCTTCCAGATCCTGTTGCGGCTGATCTACCTGGCGCCGCTGGTGTTTTTCGCCTTTGGGAGGAACCAGGCCGTGCCGATCGCGCCGGGCCTTGCACTGGCCAGCGTGCTGATCGCCGGCCAGCTTGTCGGGAGCTTCGCCTGGCTGACCGTCTCGGCCGAGGACGCGCCCGACCTGCTTGCCGTCGCGCCGGTCTCCAAGGCCGCGATCGACCGGGTGAAGCTGCTGGCCGCCTTTGCCATGGCGGCATCGTTCGCGGTGATCCTGCCGATCGTGATCGCGCGGCAGACGCCGCTCGGCGCGCTGGCTACCCTGCTCTGCACCGCGATCGGCGGGAGCATATCGGGCTATATCGAGCTGAAGCTGGGCAAGCCGGGCAAGCGCGCCAGCTTCGCACGCCGGCGATCGGGATCGGTGGTCGGCAGCATATTGTCGCTACTCGTCGCCGCGGTGTTCGGCGGTCTTGCGGCAATCTCGGTCTATTCCGTCGGCTGAGGGCGGCCCCGAGCGACTGATGGCTGGTCGATGATCAGCCAGTCATTGAATCGGTGGCGCATTTTTCGCCTGACGCGGATCGGACGGGCGGGGTAGAATTCCCCATCCGACTCACGCTCCAGGAGAGTTTCGATGGTCGATCGGCCCACCAACGGCGTAACCCCTTTCCTCACCATCCGTGGCAGGCGCGGGCAGGAAGCCCTCGATTTCTACACCCGCGCGTTCGGTGCCGAAGTGACCGAGCGGAACCTGGCCGAAGATGGCGAGCGACTGATGCAGGCGGGCCTGAAGATCAATGGCGGCTGGATCATGCTGTCCGACGAGTTCCCCGAGTGGCGCGGCCATGACGAGCCCGAGCCCAAGGGCGTGGGGCTTCACCTGCAGGTCGACGATGCCGATGCCTGGGCAGAGCGCGCGGTCGCAGCGGGCGCCACCGTCACCATGCCGGTCGACGACCAGTTTTGGGGCGACCGCTATGGCCAGCTTACCGATCCGTTCGGTCATCTCTGGTCGATCGGCAGCACGCCGAAGGGGTGACGACTCGCCCCCCGAGAAACGGCGGCGACTGAAGTCAGGTTGAATCGACGCAGCCGCGTTGCCGTTTCAGGGAGATATGGCACACCGGCATTGTCGCCGGGACAGCCCAAGCGCCAGCGGCCCGGTAGATGCCGGACGGAGTCCGCCTGGCGACTGGCGGTCGGCCGGCTCCGACGTCATGAGACTCGCCCGGTGCGACGCGCCATCGCGTGGACTTCGGCGCGCGAGAGCAGCACGTCGAGATCCTCGCGGCTGATGTCGAAGCTGTCGGGCAATTCGGCCAGTGCCTGGTCGATATCCTCGAGATGCAGGCCCGACGCCGGGAGCAACGCCCCTCCCGATGGCGCGACATGCGGATAGCTGTGCCCCGACACGCGGTGGAAAAACATGCCCAGCGAGACGAGCGCGATCGAATTGATGGCCACCGGCGCAAAGGCGAAGGAAAGACCGGCGGCATGAATATCCTGGGTCCCGATCACCGCCGTCAGCGCCGCCGCGCCGCCCGGGGGATGCAGGCATCGGCAGAGCGACATGACGAGGATCGCACCGCCGACCGCAAGGCCGGCGGCGATCGTGGGATTGGGAACGCTCTGGAAAGCGATCACCCCGACGAGCGCCGAAAGGGTATTGCCGCCCACGACCGACCAAGGCTGCGCCAGCGGGCTGGACGGCACGGCGAAGACCAGCACCGCGGAGGCGCCCAGCGGCGCGACGATGACGGGCAGGTTCTTGAGGACCAGCGGGAATTGCGCGCACACGACAATGGTCAGCGCCAGGCAGATCGCCGCGCCGACGCTCGCGACGATACGGTCGCCGAACCGGGCGCCCGCCAGAAGCGGCTTGAAGATTCGGAAGCTCACCTATGTTTCTCGTCCAAAGCAGAGGCCGCCGTCTCACCCTGCCAGAGCCTGATTCCCACGCAGTTTTTCTTTCCGGCCCCACGCGTGCGTTCCCGAGCGCAGTCGACTCGGACGCGGGAGTCGGCAGCGGCGCAGGTCAGGCCGCGCGCTTCTCCAGCGCGTGCGCCGCCTCGGCCATCAGCGAGGCGATGATCTCGGCAACCGGCTCTTCCTTGGTGACCATGCCGACCGACTGGCCGGCCATCAGGCTGCCATGCTCGACATCGCCGTCGATCACCGCGCGGCGCAGCGCGCCGGCCCAGTAATGCTCGATCTGGAGCTGCGCCTCGCCCATCTCGACCTTGCCCTCGTCGAGCAACTGCGCGACTTCGCGCTGCTTTGCCGTGAACAGCTCGCCGCCGGCATTCTTCAACGCGCGCACCGGGATAACCGGCAGGCGCGGGTCGATCTGCACGCTCGCCACCGCATCGCGGGCCGAGGCGCGCAGGAACGCCTTCTTGAAATTGGCGTGCGCGATCGATTCGGTCGCACAGACGAAGCGCGTGCCGAGTTGGACGCCCGCCGCACCCATGTCGAGATAGCCGGCGATCGCCTCACCCCGGCCGATGCCGCCCGCGACGAACACCGGCACCTGCTCGGACACTTCGGGCAGGATCTCCTGCGCGAGCACGCTGGTCGAGACCGGGCCGATATGGCCGCCGGCCTCCATGCCCTCGACCACGAGCGCATCGACGCCCGAGCGGATCAGCTTCTTGGCAAGCGAAAGCGCGGGGGCGAAGCAGATCAGCTTCGCGCCATTCGCCTTGATCGCATCGATCGACCCGGTCGGCGGCAGGCCGCCCGCGAGCACGACATGGCTTACGCCGTGTTTGTTGCAGACCTCGATCAGGTCGAACAGCATCGGGTGCATGGTGATGAGGTTCACACCGAACGGCTTGTCGGTGAGCGCCTTGGTGCCGGCGATCTCCGCATCGAGCAGCTCGGGGGTCATCGCCCCACAGGCGATCAGGCCGAAGCCGCCGGCGTTGGAGATGGCGGAGACGAGGTTGCGTTCCGACACCCAGGACATGGCGCCGCAGAGGATGGCGGTTTCGGAGCCGAGAAAGGCCGCGCCGCGGGCCATGCGGCGGGCGAGGCGTTCCTGTCCTACGGTAGGGGAAGTGTTTTCAGTCATGTCCGGTTCCTTGCCCGTCCGGAGCGCGTTCGGCAATCGGGAGAACTGACGAAGTCGTGCGGAGCGCACCTATTCCTTCTCCCCTTGTGGGAGAAGGAGGGAGGAGCGAAGCGACGGAAGGATGAGGGGGAGTGAGGTTCGGGACACTCTTAAACGAGCGTCCCCCTCACCCTTCCCATCGCAAGTGCGATGGGCCCCTTCCCTCTCCCACAAGGGGAGAGGGAGATTAAGAGAAGTAGATTAGGAGAAGTTCTTACGCCGCGTCCTCAGCATCAAGTCCGTATGCCGTGTGCAGCACGCGCACCGCCAGCTCGGTATAATCTTCCTCGATCAGCACCGAGACCTTGATCTCCGAGGTGGTGATCGCCTGGATGTTGATGCCGCGCTCGCCGAGCGTCTTGAACATCGTCGCCGCGACGCCGGCATGGCTGCGCATGCCGACACCGACCACCGAGATCTTCGCGACGCGGGTGTCGTGCACGAGGCCGGTATAGCCGATATCGCCCTGGGCATTGCCGAGCACCTCGAGCGACCGGGCGAGATCGGCGCCGGGCACGGTGAACGTCACGTCGGTCGAGCCGGTCGAATGCGCAACGTTCTGCACGATCATGTCGACGTTGATATTGGCATCGGCCAAGGGCACGAAGATGGAGGCGACCGAGCCGGGTCGGTCGGGAACGGCGGTCAGCGTGATCTTCGCTTCGTTCTTGTCGTGCGCGATGCCCGTGATGAGCTGGCGTTCCATATCGTCGATCTCCTCTTCGCCCACGATCATCGTACCGGGCAATGTATCCGCCATCGGCGCGTCCTCGCCCGTGAAGGACGAGAGCACCTGAACGCGGACCTGTTCCTTCATCGCAAGACCCACCGAGCGCGTCTGGAGCACCTTGGCTCCGACGCTGGCGAGCTCGAGCATTTCTTCATAGGTGACCCGCTTCAGCTTGCGCGCACGGGGCACGATGCGGGGGTCGGTGGTGTAGACGCCGTCGACGTCCGTATAGATGTCGCAGCGATCGGCCTTCATCGCCGCCGCCATCGCGACCGCCGAGGTATCCGATCCGCCCCGGCCGAGCGTCGTGACGCGCTCTCCGGAAGCAACACCCTGGAAGCCCGGGATCACCGCGACCTCGCCTTTTTCGAGCGAGAGGTTGAGCGCCGTGGTGTCGATCTCCGCAATGCGGGCCGAGCCATGGCCGTCCGAGGTGCGGATCGGCAACTGCCAGCCGAGCCAGCTGCGCGCCGGCACGCCGATCGCCTGGAGCGCGATGGCCAGCAGGCCGCTGGTGATCTGTTCGCCGGCCGAGACCACCACGTCATATTCGTGCGGATCGTAGAGCGAAGACGCCTCGCGGCAGAAATTGACCAGCCGGTCGGTCTCGCCAGCCATCGCCGAGACGACGACCGCGACCTGATTGCCAGCCTCGACCTCGCGTTTGATGCGCGCAGCGACGCTCCGGATCCGCTCGATCCCGGCCATCGAGGTGCCGCCGAACTTCATCACGATACGAGCCATGGAGGTGCAGAATTCCTTGGGGTGAGCGGGGCGCCCTGATAGGAAGCAGCCATGAGTATAGCAAGCACCGCAAACAGCCCCGTAACGACGATCGATCCGGACGAGGCAGCGCATTTCGGCGCGATGGCCGCCGACTGGTGGGATCCGAAGGGATCGTCGGCGATGCTTCACCGGCTGAACCCGGTACGGCTCGGCTATCTGCGCGAACGGATCGACGCGCATTGGGGGCTGGACGAGACCGGCTTCACGCCGCTGGCCGGCAAGACGGCACTCGACGTCGGCTGCGGTGCCGGGCTGTTGTGCGAGCCGCTTGCCCGGCTGGGCGCGGCGGTGACCGGGATCGACGCGGCGGCGGAGAATATCGCGGCTGCCTATGCCCATTCGCAACAGTCGGGACTGACCATCGATTACCGCACCGGCGGGATCGAGGGACTTGGCACTGCGCGTTTCGACCTGGTGACCAGCATGGAGGTGATCGAGCATGTCACCGACCCGGCGGCGTTCATCGCCGGGCTCGCGAGCGCGCTGGCCGACGGCGGGCTGATGGTGCTGTCGACACCCAACCGCACCGCGCTGTCACGGCTGGCGATGATCACCATCGGCGAAGGCACCGGCCGGATTCCCAGGGGCACGCATGACTGGGACAAGTTCCTGACGCCGGACGAACTGATTCCGCTGGTCGAGGCGGCCGGGCTGACGGTCGTCGATACGCGGGGGCTGAGCTTTTCGGTGACGAAGGGATTCGTCGTATCGGATGACATGAAACTGGATTATTTCGTGACGGCGGTGCGGCAGTAAATACTGCCCTTCACCCCGGACTTGTTCGGTGGTTATCTCGTTCGAGCATGTACTCTAACTTGTTCCCCGGCGAAGGCCCTAGGACGTTCACACATCTTGCGGTTCGGTGTTCGATCTGATTCCGTTGAGGGGTTTGATCGGAGGGCAAGTGATGGAGTCAGGGCTGGGCTGTTTTGGGGACCTGCGCCTTCAAAAAGGGGGGCGTTTTTGCTGGGTCGGTTGGTGGGCACCGGCGCGGCGCGGGTACGGGTACGCTCGCTTGGTGGGAGCCGTGCTGGAGAGATGCGGATTACGCGTTTTTTGCGCAACGCGCGCGTGACGTCGTCGGAGATGATCGGGTCGGCACGCGAGGGTACGCAGGAGAGGGTTTCTGGTCGGCGCATCCTTGCCATCCAGGACACGAC
>NZ_JBFUHB010000025.1:0-65007 GCF_056402595.1 Sphingomonas sp. P3_C6 | reverse complement strand
GCTCTATCTCCCCGCCTACAGCCCCGACTTCAATCCGATCGAGCAGCTCTTCGCCAAAATCAAGAAACTGCTCAGGCGAATGGCACCTCGATCCTTCGACGCCATATGCAACGCCCTCAAGACCATCCTCGAAACTGTCAGACCTGCCGAATGTGCAAACTACCTCAAACACGCCGGGTACGTGCAAACCTGATCGAGAATGACTCTAGAATGTCCGCTTTCCCTGGCTGCCATCCTGAAAGCGGTCAGACCCAAACTCACGAAAAGCGGTCCGTCTGCTTCCAGATTCGTCCGCATATCCGACGCCTCGATCAGCGCCAGGACCTGCCCAAAGCCGAAATCCCCATAGACCACCGACCGGGGCCCGCGGGTTCGGGCATCCGCGACTTTCGTACGCCTGCCGGCGTCCGAAACTCTTCGGGTTTGTCGACCGTCCGCTTTATGAGTCTACGACATACTCCGTCTAACCGGACTCACCCGGATCGGCACTGGCTGGCCATGCCGTCTCAAGCCCCGGAAGCAGGCGGTGCCCGACTCAGGCCACCCGTTTCTCGCTCAACCGCTCGGCCACGACGCGGGTGTGGAGCAGGGTCATCGCCTCATGCGCGGACAGGGCGGCACCCTCCTGCCAGGCGCCGATATAGCTCAGATGCTCGCCGGCGAAGAAGATGCGATCCTCGGGCCGGCACAATTCGGCATAGTCGGTCTTGCGTTGCTCGGGCGTCCAGCGTGCGGTGATGCCTTCGCTCCACGGCGTCTCGTTCCACGCCACCGTCACGCCCTTGGTCAGCAACGCCGATTTGCCCGGATGCATCCGCTCGATCACCTCGCGCGACAGCTGAAGCCGTTGCGCATGCGGCATGCTGGAGAAGGAGGTGGCATCGCCAAGCCCGCCGGCCGCATAGGCGCCGACCAGGATTCCCTTGGGCGCATTCCAGTTGCCGCTCGGATACCAGATGAGCTGGCTCGGCGCGTCGGTGAAGGCGAGGCCGCCATAGATGCCTTCCTGCTCCCAGAAGCGCGGCGCTTCCCACGCGACCTTCGCCGAGGGTGCGTAGACCGTATTGGCCAGCGCTGCCTTCTTCGCCGGCGAAAGCGGTATATCCAGCTTCTTCACCATCGTCGCGGGCAGGGTGCACAGGCAATAATCCGCGTCCACCGCGCCGCCGTCTGCGAGCAGCACCCGCACGCCGTGCCCGGTCGGCCGCACTGCCTTCACCGGTGTGTTGAGCCGCACATCGTCCTTCACCCGCGCGTAGATCGCATAGGCGATGCGGTCCATGCCGCCCACCGGCTGGAACATCGGTGCCTGCTGGTCGAACGTCTCCTCGAAGGTAAGTCCGCCGCCCCAGAAGCCGTCGGCGATGATCTGGTCGAGCGTCAGCGGATCCATCGCTATGCCCGGATTGGCATAGCCGCCGGGGTTGTCGCGGAAACCCGACCGGTCGGATCCGCGATACACGCCCTTCGGATCGAGCGCGCCCCAGCGTTCCAGATAGCTGCGCAGCGCGGCGCGGTCGGCCTGGGTCACCTGCGCATCGAGCGCACCGGCATCGAGCGCCTTGGCGATCAGCTCGGCGAAACGACCCTTGGTGTCGTTCACCGCCTGTCGTTCGGTGATCGATCGCCCGCCGAAATCGAGCCGGGCGGCGCGGTTGACGTTGACCATCACCTCGATCGGCACGTCGAATGCGCGGGCATAGCCCAGGATCGCGGTATGCGCGGTCGGCAGCCGCGCCGCGCCCGCGTTGAAATAGAAGCCATTGTCGAAAGCGCAGACCTGGTCCTCGCGCCCGATCTGCTCGATCCGGTCGCCGCCGCGGATCGACCAGACGCGCCCGCCGACCCGTCCGCGCGCCTCCAGCACGGTCACCTTGTAGCCGGCCTTGCCGAGCTCATAGGCGGCGACCAGCCCGGCAATGCCGGCACCAAGGATCGCCACGGAGCGGCCCGCACCTGATCCCGGCGGAAGGTCGGCGATCCGCGTCGCAGCGGCGGCGGGCGTCGCGAGCAGGCCCATTGCCTGCATCGACAGATAGACGGCGCTATAGCCGCCGGCCCTTCCTATCGCGTGCAGGAAGGCCCGGCGCGTCGTCATTTGGAGGCGACTTTCGCGGCGGTTACCTCGACCTCGACCAGATAATGTGGGGCGGCGAGGGCTGCGACCTGAACCGTCACCCTCGCCGGTTTCAGTGGCTGGTCCGGGGTGCCCCAGACTTCCCTGTACGCGGTCATCATGCCCGCGAAGTCCATGGTGGTCGCCCCGGGCGGGGCGACCAGATAGACCCGCATCATCACGACATCGCCCGGCGCCATGCCCTTCGCCGCGAGCGCTGCCTTGATCTTGCCGAACACGGAGCGCGACTGGGTCTCGGTGTTGCCCCAGCGGGCCGGATCGGTCTCCGCCGCACCGGCGACGGGATCGGGCAGCAGGCCGCTGACATACAGGGTCGTCGCGCCCGGCGGCACCGTCACCGAGCCGGCGATCGCCGCGGTCGGCGCACCGTCATGCACCACCTGGGCCGCAACGGGAGAGACGCCCAGCACAGCGGCAATGCCGCCGACGACCACGCATTTAAGGACAGTTCCCGCCATCTTTCCCCCTGAGTCGATGCTTCAGTCTATGCTGCGGCGCAGCACGCACAAGGGGAGGGCGAAGATTGCAGGATCGTCGAGGCAAACCCCGATTCCACGCCGAAAAGCGTCACGTCATGCGAGCGAAGGCCTTCGGGCCGCCGGAATTCGCATCCCGACGGCCCTTGGCGGCCGGCACCAGGGGGGCTGGTGCCGGGGGGCTAGCGCAGCTCGATCCGGGCCGAGCTGAAACGGACATTGGCCTTCGGGCCGATCTGGCGTGCGGCAAGGGCTGGGCTGGTGCCCGTCACGCCGGTGCTCGGTTCGATCACCAGCGAGGTATCGCCGCTGCCCAGTGTCTTCAGTGCCTCGGTCGCGTCGAACGTCTTCTCGTCCGATGCTCCGGCCGCCATGCCGGCCATGTCGCCATGGTCGTGCTGTGGTGCGGTGAGGTTGAAGAAGTTGATCACGCCCAGCAACACACGCTTGCCGCCGGCACCCTGGACATAGACCTCGTAGAGGACGCCCGGGGCTTCGTCATAGGTGAAGCCGTCGATCACCACCACCGACCGGGGAGTCTCCCCATTGCCCTTTGGCGCCGCGTTCAGCATCGATTTGCGCATGTCCGGCGCGATCTTCAGCGGCAGGACGGTGGTCCCGCGCTGTAACGGGGTCGGGCCGACCAGCGGATAGACGCGCAAGGCCTTCTCCTGGAGCATTCTGGTCGGCAGCCTGATCTTGAGCGTCGCCGGGCAGCCGCCGCCCGCCGCATAGCTGTAGCCGAGCTGCGCGGTGGTCAGCATGTCCTTCACCGTGCGGGTCACCAGTGCGCCGGTGCCGTCGATGAAATTGAAGGTGGCGTTGAGCTGGTTCTGGTTGTTCGGCAGCCGCGCCGCCGGGTTCACCCGGAGCCAGCATTCGTACAGCCGGTCGATATTGGTGTGGTGGGTGTAGAAGATCGGGTCGTTCCCCGCCGCCGGCACCGCGCCCATATAGCCGGTCGGGCAGTTGGCGACGCCCACCGCGCAATGCACGGCGCCATGCGGGGTCTGTTCGATCGCGCCGTTGAACGGGCTGTAGCTCGTCTGCTGCATCGCGTTCGCGGTCGATACGACGGAGGGTGCGAGATTGCCGGTACCGTTATTCAACTGCGCCTGGCGATTGGGGATGTAGAGCGGGTTGGCCACGCTCTGGCCGTTCGAGTTGACATAGGTCTGGTCGCGGTACGCGGGCGGCATCTGCGCATTGGCCTCATAATCCCAGAAGGGTAGCCGCAGATTGGCGTCGCCCGACGCCGCCTGGAGCACCTTTTCGAAATAATAGAGGTACATGCGGTGCCACGTCAGGAACTGGATGGTGCCGTGCTGACAGGTGCACCAGGTCGCATTCTCGTCGGGATTGCTTTTGGCCTGGGCGGTCAGGCCGCTCATCCCGGCGGCGTTCAGGCCGGAAGGATTGGCGCAGCCCGCGCCGAAATAGGCATGCATGTTCGCCCAATAGATCCAGCTGCGCCGGAAATTGGCGCTGCCGCGCGGTTCGCTGTTCCACGCCTTCATCTGCGCGACGCCGCGGCGCAGGCTGGCCAGCTCGGTCGAGTTCAATTGCAGGATCGATTTGCGTTGCGTGGTCGCGCGAACCGGGGTGATGCGCACGCTCTGGAACTTGTTCCCGGACGGAGCGCCGGCAGGATACATGTCGAAGGTGAGCGTCGATCCCGCGGGTGCCTTGAATCCGAAGCTCGCGCTGCCCTTGCCGGCGGCATCGGTGCGGACCGGGCCGAGCCCGCGCTGGCATTTCCAGTAGAAATCATAAGAGGTGTTGGGCGTGCCGCTGGTGATCTGCACGGCGGCGGTCGTATCTCCCGCATCGGTCTGGGTGATCGCCACCTCGCCACCGTTGCGCGCCGGATCGGACCCGTTGACGTTGGTGTTGCCGCAGTCGGACGAATCCTGGCGGACCAGCGGCCCCGATGCCTGAAGGGTTCCGGATTGCGCCGCGGCGACGGGCGCGGTGACCAGCGCCCCCATCACCAGTAACATCGCCGCGCTCCCGCGCAGAACGGTGAGCCGTGTTTTCGCCATGTCGGACATTTTAAGCCTCTCTTGCTTTATGTTTCCTGGAAAACACGCAAACAAAGGGCGCGCGGTCATCATATAAATGATGTACAATGTTTTATGTCGACGCGCGGGTCGATTCTCTATTGTCGAAATATACGCCTGATAAGCTGAATGTCTTCAGGAGATGTCCCCATATCGAGGGGAAGTCTGTTATAAATCCGCCCCATTTGGATGAATGTTATTGCCCCTGCATCCGCCACTGGCGGGCATTCGCTACGGATGGGAATTGTTTAGGTCCGCAGGCGACGCCACGTCCCAATAAGGCGGGTCGCCGAAGCTGCGCCGCAGGCTCGCGGTCAGCGCGGCGATCTTGGCGGAGGCGCTGCGGTCGCGCGGATAGGCGATGTACAGTTCGGCGCCCTCGGCCTCCATGCCGACATCGAGTTCCACCAGCGATCCGTCCGCAAGCTGCTCATGCACGAAGAAGGTCGGCAACAGGTGATGCCGAGCCCTGCCAGGGCCGCGTCGCGCATCACCAGGCCGTTGTTCACGCGCAACGCCGCGCGCGGGCGCAGCACCGTCCAGCCCTCCGCCCCGGCAAAGCGCCAGTCGGCATCGCGATTGGCGTAGAGGATGCCGCAATGCCCCGACAGGCCGGGCAGGCTCGCCGGCCGGCCCTTCGCCGCCAGATAGGCGGGCGAGGCGACCAGCACCCGCCGTGTCCGCGCAAGCCGCTTCGCCACCAGCCGCGTGTCGCCGACCGGCCCGTGCCGGATCACCGCGTCGAACCCGCTCGCCGCCGCGTCGACAAAGCCGTCATCCAGCTCCAGCGTCAGGTCGATATCGGGATGGTCGCGCAGGAAATGGTTCAGCGCCGGCCCAAGGTGGAGAATGCCGAAGCCGACCGGCCCGCACACGCGCAGCGGCCCGGCCAGCGTCCCGCGCCGCTGCGCCAGCTCGGCCGCCGCCTCGCGCGCCTGGTAGAGGATCTGCTGCGCACGCGGCAGGAAGGTCTGGCCGTCCTCGGTCAGGCTCAGCTTGCGCGTCGTCCGCTGGACCAGCCGCGTGCCGAGCAGCCGCTCGAGTTCGGCCAGCCTTTCGCTCGCCACCGATTTCGCCACGCCCAGCCGCCGCGCCGCCGCGCTGATCGATCCCGCCTCGGTGATCGCGACAAAGGCCGCAAGCCCGTCCAGCTTCATCATCGTTCGGTAATCCCGGACACAAGGTTCAGGATAAGGCTACTAGACCGAACGTTGCATAGCCATCACCTTCATCCTCGTAAGGGGGCGCCATGCGGGCGTCGCCAAACAGGGAAAATTCGCCATGCTTCGTTCGATCCTACTCGCCGGTGCCGCGTTGCTGATGGCCGCGCCGGCCGCCGCCCAGGTGCCGCCTTTCCCCTCGACGTTCCACACCCAGGAGATCGCCACCAACGGTGCGACCATCCATGTCCGCGTCGGCGGCAAGGGGCCCGCGGTCGTGCTGCTGCACGGCTATGGCGAGACCGGCGACATGTGGGGGCCTATGGCCGCCGACCTGATGCGCGACCATACCGTGATCGTGCCCGATCTGCGCGGGCTCGGCCTGTCCTCGAAACCCGCTGGCGGCTTCGACAAGAAGACCCAGGCGGGCGACGTGATCGGCGTACTCGATGCGCTGAAGGTCACCGGTCAGGTCGATCTCGTCACGCACGATATCGGCAACATGGTCGGCTATGCCTTTGCCGAGCAGCACCAGGACCGGGTGAGGCGCTTTGTCCTGATCGACGCGCCCGTGCCCGGCGTCGGTCCATGGGAAGAAATCCTCAAGAACCCGCTGCTCTGGCATTTCCGCTTCGGCGGGCCAGACATGGAGCGTCTGGTCGCCGGCCGCGAGCGCATCTATCTCGACCGCTTCTGGAATGAATTCTCGGCCGACCCGAAGCATTTCACCGAAGGCTCGCGCGAGCATTACGCCAAGCTCTACGCGCTCCCCGGTGCGATGCATTCCGGCTTCGCGCAATTCGCCGCCTTCGATCAGGACGCGATCGACAATCGCGCCTGGCTCGCCGCCAACGGCAAGCTCAAGATGCCGGTCCTCGCGCTCGGTGGTGAGAAGAGCTTCGGCCTGACCATGGCGGTGGTGATGCGCGGCGGCGCCGAGAATGTGACGGAAGGCGTGATCCCCGGATCCGGCCACTGGATCATGGAGGAAAACCCCACCGCGACCGTCTCCCAGGTCCGCGCCTTCCTGGTCCCCGCCAAGTGACCCCGCGCCTCCTCCTGCTCGCCGCGGCCCTGCTTCCGCTCTCCGCCGCAGCCCAGCAGGGGGAGGGCGGCCAGCTCCGCCTAGCCCCCGCCGACATCGCTGCGCTCCCCGCGCTCGGTGCCGGCGCCGGCACCTCGGGCGTGGCCGGCATCCGCACCCGCATCCTCTCGGGCGATCCGACGAAGCCGGGCCTCTACACCATCGCGCTGACCGTCCCCGCCAACACCCGCATCGCCGCCCACCGCCACCGCGACGATCGCACCGCCACCGTCGTCTCCGGCACCTGGTATTTCGGCTATGGCGAGAAGGCGACCGACGCCGCGTTCAAGGCCCTCCCGCCCGGCAGCTTCTACGCCGAGCCGGCCGACGCGGCGCACTTCGCCCATACCGGCGCCGATCCCGTCACGCTCTACATCACCGGTATAGGCCCGACCGACACCCGCTATGTCGAGGCCGCCCCGACCCCCTGATCCCGCGGCCCCTTGATCCAAAGCAACACGGTCGCGGCTCGAAACCTGCGGCCGCGTTCCTATATTGCTCGGGAACGGCTCTTGCCGAATCCGAACAAATATGGAACAGAACAGCGCATGCTGACTCACATATCCGTGCGCGGCGCGCGCGAGCACAACCTCAAGGATGTCTCGATCGACATCCCGCGCGATACGCTCACGGTAATCACCGGCCTGTCCGGCTCGGGCAAGTCGAGCCTCGCCTTCGACACCATCTATGCCGAGGGGCAGCGGCGCTATGTCGAGTCGCTCTCGGCCTATGCGCGCCAGTTCCTCGAACTGATGCAGAAGCCGGACGTCGACCATATCGAGGGTCTGTCGCCCGCGATCTCGATCGAGCAGAAGACCACCAGCCGCAACCCGCGCTCGACGGTCGCCACCGTCACCGAGGTCTATGATTATATGCGCCTGTTATGGGCGCGCGTCGGCATCCCCTATTCGCCCGAGACCGGCCTGCCGATCGCGGCGCAGACCGTCAGCCAGATGGTCGACCGCGTCATGGCGCTGCCCGAAGGCACGCGCCTGTACCTGCTCGCCCCCGTCGTGCGCGGCCGCAAGGGCGAGTATCGCAAGGAGATGCTGGAGTGGCAGAAGGCCGGCTTCACCCGCGTGCGCATCGACGGCGAACTCCACGAGATCGATGAAGCCCCCGCGCTCGACAAGAAGTACAAGCATGACATCGAAGTGGTGGTGGATCGCCTCGTCGTCGGCCCCGACATGTCGACGCGCCTGGCCGACAGTTTCGAAACCGCACTGAAGCTCGCCGAAGGCCTGGCCTATGTCGATCTGGTCGACACGACGGTGGCCGAAATATCCCCCTCCCGCTTGCGGGAGGGGCTAGGGGAGGGCCTGTCCGCAGATGCCGCCGCCCCTGGTGACAAGCCCTCCCCCAACCCCTCCCGCAAGCGGGAGGGGAGCAAGAACGCCGTCCGCGAAATGCCGCAGAAGTTCACCTCGGAGGCCGCCGTCGCGGCCCCCGAAGGCAAGATGAAAAACACCGGCATCCCCGCCAATCGCATCGTCTTCAGCGAAAAATTCGCCTGCCCGGTCTCCGGCTTCACCATCGCCGAGATCGAACCGCGCCTCTTCTCCTTCAACGCCCCGCAAGGCGCCTGCCCGGCCTGCGACGGCCTCGGCGAAAAACTGCTGTTCGACGAGGAACTCGTCGTTCCCAACCACGCGCTCTCCATCAAGAAGGGCGCCGTCGTCCCCTGGGCAAAGTCGAACCCGCCCAGCCCCTATTACATGCAGGTCCTCGGCAGCCTCGCCCGAGAATTCGGCTTCAGCCTCGACACCCCCTGGGAAGAACTCCCCGGCGAGGTGAAGCTCATCATCCTGCACGGCACCGGCGGCAAGCCCGTCACGCTCACCTTCGTCGACGGCAAGAAGTCCTACGACGTGCGCAAGCCGTTCGAGGGCGTCATCGGCAACCTCAACCGCCGCATGCTCCAGACCGAAAGCGCCTGGATGCGCGAGGAGCTGTCCAAATATCAGAGCAGCGCCGCGTGTGAGGTCTGCCACGGCGCCCGCCTCAAGCCGGAGGCGCTGGCGGTCAAGATCGGCATGCGCGACATCTCCTCGATCACGCATCTGTCGGTGGTCGATGCGCTCGCCTGGTTCAGCGCGATTCCGGCCGAGCTCACCGATCAGCAGAACGCCATCGCCGAACGCATCTTGAAGGAGATCCTCGAACGGATCGGCTTCCTCAACAATGTCGGCCTGGATTATCTCAACCTGGATCGCACCTCGGGCACGCTTTCGGGCGGCGAGAGCCAGCGCATCCGTCTCGCGTCGCAGATCGGCTCCGGCCTGTCGGGCGTGCTCTATGTGCTCGATGAGCCGAGCATCGGCCTTCACCAGCGCGACAACGACATGCTGCTCAAGACGCTGCGGCGCCTGCGCGATCTCGGCAACACCGTGCTGGTGGTCGAGCATGACGAGGATGCGATCCGCTCGGCCGATTACATCATCGATATGGGCCCCGGCGCTGGCGTCCATGGCGGCGCGGTCGTGGCGCAGGGCTCGCTCGACGATATCCTGAATTCGAAGGGCAGCGTCACCGCCGATTATCTCAACGGCACGCGCGAGGTCGCGGTGCCCACCACGCGGCGCAAGGGCAATGGCAAGAAGCTGACGGTGCACAACGCCACCGCCAACAATCTGCGCGGCGTCACCGCCAGCCTGCCGCTCGGCACCTTCACCTGCATCACCGGCGTGTCGGGCTCGGGCAAGTCGAGCTTCACCATCGACACGCTCTATGCCGCCGCCGCGCGCCAGCTCAACGGCGCGCGCGTGCTCGCCGGCAAGCATGAGAAGATCAGCGGCCTGCAATATCTCGACAAGGTGATCGACATCGATCAGTCGCCGATCGGCCGCACCCCGCGCTCCAACCCGGCGACCTATACCGGCGCCTTCACCCAGATCCGCGACTGGTTCGCCGGCCTGCCCGAAAGCCAGGCGCGCGGCTACAAGGCCGGGCGGTTCAGCTTCAACGTCAAGGGCGGCCGGTGCGAGGCATGCCAGGGCGACGGCCTGCTCAAGATCGAGATGCACTTCCTGCCCGACGTCTATGTGACGTGCGACGTGTGCCACGGCGCCCGCTACAACCGCGAGACACTGGAGGTGAAGTTCAAGGGCAAGAGCATCGCCGACGTGCTCGACATGACGGTCGAGGACGCGGTCGAGTTCTTCAAGGCAGTCCCCCCGATCCGCGACAAGATGGCGATGCTGGCGGAAGTCGGTCTCGGCTATGTCAAGGTCGGCCAGCAGGCGACGACCCTGTCGGGCGGCGAAGCACAACGCGTGAAGCTGGCCAAGGAACTGTCACGCCGCGCGACCGGCCAGACCCTCTATATCCTGGACGAGCCCACGACCGGGCTGCATTTCGAGGACGTGCGCAAACTGCTCGAAGTGCTCCACGCGCTGGTCGACCAGGGCAACACGGTCGTGGTGATCGAACACAATCTCGACGTCATCAAGACCGCCGACTGGGTGCTCGACCTCGGGCCGGAGGGCGGCGTGAAGGGCGGCGAGATCGTCGCCGAGGGCACGCCGGAGAAGGTGGCGAAGGCGAAGGGGTCTTTTACCGGGCAGTATCTCGCGCCGCTGCTGGAGCGCGGGCGGGAGCGGGTAGCAGCGGAGTGAAGACACTTCCTCTGCCTTTTGTGGCAGGACAAGGGAAGGCCGATGGACAATCGCCATTCCCGCAGAGGGCGTGCGGAGAGGACAAATCGTCAACGGAAGGACTTGAGAGGTCCTATGCGATGTTCAGGGCGGATATTTATGATCCTGAGCTTTCTTACTGATTTGCTATTAATGGCTGGGATATTCTGTGTATCCGAAGTAAGATGCTAAACGGGCACGATCAAAGAATTTCATGAAAGTTCATTTTTTAAGAGTGAGTCAAGGACTCTCCAAGTATCTGTCTCGGAATCCGCCATGGATTTAATGACTGATCTCTTGAAATCAACTTTTTTTAGAGTGATTTCGTACCTGACGTATAAGTCGTCGATTATTTGCTTTCCACTAGCTAGACTTTTCCAGTCAATCTTCCAAGATGCTTCCAAGGCGGATTTTTCTGATAGGCATACGGAAACGAAATTGTTTTGCCACGTGACTGCATCGAGGTTTGAAACCTGCTCACGTATCTCTTGTATCCTATTCCAGAGGACAGGCGCTGCATCGTGAAAATCCAGGCCGCGAACCTCCTTGGGCCTAATGCCGGCATTCGCGGGCTCTAATCCAGCGTATGCCTTTTGCAGGACGTACTGATCAAGCTGGCTCAGCGCAATTTCTTCTAGAGTTGTAGGAAAGGTGCCGCGTGACTCGTTAAATTTATTTGAATTGGCTGAAATTATATCAAATAAGATGACCTCATCTAATAAGTAATTCTCAATGCAGTATCTCTTTAGTTGTTGAACTCGAACGGTATCGCTGCTCCTTAGCTTACTTATATTTCGATCCATATCAAATATAAATAACTGAATCTTTTTGAGGTTGGAGCTCTTTTCTGCCGCCTGAAGGAGCGGTATTTCCTTTTCAATCTCCGATCTTCCGCCTAAACTTTGAATTTTGAAGCCCTGGAGTGTTGTGGGGTATCCCGCCTGCAAAATGGCTGCATCGTGTTCTCCCTCGACAAAAATTGTCCCTCTGTTGAATAAAATATCAGCAGTGTTAGATCCTAACCTATTCAGTATCTCGAACACTTCGCCACTGTCCTGCTGCAGAACGGGGCTTAGATCGGTCGAAGATCTAAGGTGAAATAATCTACATTCTGGTAGTTCAAATGCATCTCGTACGACCTCGGGGGAATGGCTGCATATAAATAGCTGCAATCCCATGTCTTGAACGCAGTGTTCCATCAAAAATCTGACTATTCGAGATGATACCGCGGCATTTAGATGTAGCTCTGGCTCATCTATCATGACTATGCTGTCATTCTTGCTGCTAAGCCGAAGGGTAAGAAAAGTTAGAACGAGACCTTTTTCACCACTGCTCATGCTGTCAATGTCGAATATCTTGCCGGTCTCTTTGTCTTCTACGAGTACTCTAAGTACTCCATGCTCATTAAAGGATACGCCGGATAGTTTTTTGCCTGGAAGAAGGTTGTCAAATATCAAGTTGAATTCGTTCTCCAAGGTTTCTCGTCCGCTTTTGTCAAGAAGCATGGTCTGAACGATTAGCTGCTTAATTCTCGCGTATTTTGTGGATGGCTGAGCCAAGTAGGAGGTGATTTGCTGTGCTACATCGCCAGCTCCAAGCTGGATTGCGACCTCTCCTACCGGCATCGCACGATCAGCGCTAAAATAGTTGAAGTATGTTTTTGCAGGGGATAGAGACCTTTCCAGAAATATTAGGAATGTTTGAGAGTTTGCGTCGGCACCCCTGATCTGGCTATTAAATGTGTCTACATATAGACCAAGGTGGATCGGTGTGGACTGCGAAAATACCTTTAGAGCATCAAGGACCGTGGCGTGAGATTCTTCCAATTTTGCTTGGCCGTCTGGCGTGCTCAGGAATTGAGTAAAATCGACTACGCTATCATTGAGGGATCTCGCAAGCTGAGTTTGAAGCAGCATAAATCCAAGCTCAGAAGCAGAGTTTTTGATTTTAGATATTTCTGTAGCATCCAGCTCGATTAATATATCAATCATAATTGGTTGGTTTGCATTGCCCGCCAGTGCGGCGATTTGAGAGTTTGCGCCTAGGCTAGGGTTTGGATTTCCGCCAAGGGCGTGAAGCACTTGATTTGCTTCTCCCGGGAATCGCTGAGCGAGCAGAGATTTTGTTAGGCGAATCGCCTCTAATATTGTAGTTTTGCCTACCGCATTTGGGCCCGCTATTACGTTCAGGCCCGATCCAGGTGCGAAATCGATCTTATCTAGGCCGCGGAAATTCCTTACCGTCATTGTCTTGATGTGCATATTGTAATCCGTGCCGGCAAGTGTGCTCGGTCACATACTATTCTAATTAGTTAAGAGAGCAAGCGCCCAAATGACGGCTGATTGTTCAGGAAATTGCGTGACAGTGCACTAATTACGCTGGAGTGTGAGAAGCCCAACCATCGATCGAAGCGCCTGGTCATCCCCACCGCAAAAACGATACAGTCTATGACAAGTGCGACGCTCACAAACTCGCCACTGTGAGCAGGTAGAGAAGTTGCGGTGCCACGTGCAATAACCCCCAAACCCCCCAGACTCGCCCGGCCTCAGCCCAGCCCCATGCCATCGATTCAAACCCCACCCCACCGCCGCTACCCAGCCCCATGCTCTACGACCCCGCCTACGCCGATCAGGCCCGCCACCTCTGCCACCTCGGCGCTACCGATCATGAAATCGCCGAGTATTTCGGGGTGAGCGTCGGCACCCTCAATCGCTGGCGCTTCGCGCACAGGGAATTCGCCGAAGCCCTCGTCGTCGGTGGAGAAATCGCCGATGCCCGCGTCGCCTGCCGCCTGATGATGACGATCATCGAGAGGCTGTCGAAGCGAGAAGCACGATGCCAGTTTACCAATTACGGGAGTTCCGAGGACGCGTGCAGAACTCCGGCATAGCGGTGCCACGACCCTCTACCTCCACCCGATCCCCCGATTGCACCTGTCGCAGGATCATGGGACATCGACCGGTCTGAAACCGGGGAGGTTCCGCCATGCTCGCCATCGCCCTGGCGCTTGTGTTCGCCGCTGAACTCAAGCCGCTTGTCGAACACGCCAGCGCCGACGATTGCGCGATCGTCGTCGCGATCGGTCGCGCGAAGTTGGGCTGGAACGAACGAACCCCGCCCGCACAGGATTTCTTTCCCGAATGGGACAGCGAAAAGGGCGGCACCTATATCCAGGATTGCGCGTGGCAGGATCACGGCCTCGCGCCGCCGCATATCGGCGGCAAGGCCTCGACCGCCGGCTTCTCCATTGCGCGCCCGCGCTACGATACTACCAGGGCGACGGCCACGGCCGAACTGACGGTCTCGCTCAAGGCCGAAGGGCACGCACCGTTCATATCCGTGGAGCACTGCACCGCGCGGCGTGAGGGGCGGCGCTGGGTCTTTGTCGATTGCAGTCAGGTCGCCATAACCTGACGTTACGGGGCCGGTTACCGGGTTTGGGCGGTCCGGGGATGTGTGCGACAATTCTCGACCGGCCGGTTTGGAATGCGCCCCGGATATCGCTACCGGCCGAGGGCCCCTGCACAGGAGACGGTCGTGCTGATCCTTCCGCTATTGCTCCAGGCCGCAACGCCTTCCCCCGCGCTCCGCTGTTTTAGCGACGGTCCGGTCGAAGGCATGTGCGGGGATGCGATCATCCATAAGGAGGGCGATTTCGAGGTCTGGTCGCTGAAACCGGCGGCTGCGGCCGGGGCACCGATACCGCCCGAACTGGCCCGCGTGATGTCCAGCCTGATCAAGGCCTATGAGTCCCATCGAGCCGCTTTCCCGCGAAAGCTGCTCACGTCCAATCCGACTGGCGTGTTTTGCGCGGACGATTCGGCGGTAAGGGCTGGCTGCCTGACGCCAAAGCCGTTGATCGCGTGGCCCTTCGCCTCGCATTTCGAGCATAGCCGCCCATATCTGATGAAGGATGGGCGCATGCGTGTCGAATGGATGGAATCCGGGTCGGTGAATACCTCTCCCTCATCACCTTCGATGGCAATCATGTGAGCGGCATCCGGACGACGCCGGCGTCGATCGCCATCAATATAAGGGGCGGGGCGGCGCACTGATCGCGCGCGCCATTCCGCGCAACGCGGCCATTTTCCCGCGACCCCTGAGGCCCCGCGACCCCTGAGGCCCCGCGACCCCTGAGGCAATGCCGCACGGCCTGTGCTATCACCCCCCTCCCGGCAGCGGCACCTCGGTCAACCGACGCCGCGCCAACCACAACCAGCGCCGCCGCACCGATGCGCGGCGCCACAAATTCCGGGCATCGCCCGACAAGAAAGACAAAAACATGGAAGACTATCAACCCACGGCCCCGGCACCCGATCGCCGCATCGCGCTGCTGATCGACGCCGACAATGTCTCGCACAGCAAGATCGCGCTGATCCTGGCCGAGCTCTCCAAATACGGCACCGCCAATATCCGCCGCGCCTATGGCGACTGGGGCAGCGCCGGCCTGAAGGGCTGGCGGGAGAAGCTGCACGCCTTCGCCATCCGGCCGATCCAGCAGTTCAGCTATTCCGCGGGCAAGAACGCGACCGACATCGCCCTCGTCATCGACGCGATGGAACTGCTCTACACCCAGAAGCTCGACGGCTTCTGCATCGCCTCCAGCGACGCGGATTTCACGCCCCTGGTCATGCAGCTCAAGGCGAACGGCCATGACGTCTATGGCTTTGGCGAGCGCAAGACGCCCGATCCGTTCGTCAACGCCTGCACCACCTTCCTCTATCTCGACAGCCTCGACGATCCCGCAGCGCCCGCGCCCGCCGCGCCGCCAGCCGAAAAGCGCAAGGACGGCAAGGTCGCCGGCACCGCCGCAAAGGCAAAGGACAAGGCCGAGCCCGCACCGGCAAAGACGCCGGGCAAGGTCCTCGCCCAGGATGCGACCCTCGTCACCATCCTGCGCGGCGCGGTGGAGGCGGCCGCCTGGGACGATGGCTGGGCCTCGATGCCCGCAGCCGGCAGCGCGGCCAAGCGCCAGGCCTCGATTGACCCGCGCAATTACGGCGTGCGCAATTTCCCCGACCTGTTCGAGACGATCGGCCTGTTCGACATCTACAAGGGCGAGAACGGCCACAGCTTCGTCGCCGACAAGCGCAACAAGGACAAGGCGCCGCGGCCGTCGCGGTGACGGGGGCTCGGCGTTACGGCGCCGGACCTGCGACGTCGGTTCGCCATATCGACTAATCTCCGAAGATCACTTCAACCAGGGCGTCCTTCGGGCGCTCATCAATATAGCAGCCCACGCCATTCCAGCCTTTGAAAAACTCGAAGAACCGTTGAATGAAATCTTTCGCCGGAATGCCTGCCTTGGCGCTTAGGGCCTCCTTGGGATGGTGGCATCCGACGGTCCAGATAACGACAAAGGGACAAAAGGAATCCGGCAGGCGCCGCCGGGCGAGCCAGCCGAGCTTTCGCTTCGAACTCGAGCAATAGAATTGATCGACCGGATTGCCTTCGCCGTCCTCGATCATAAGGATCGATCCTTCACGGAAGGTATCAATCCAGAGGACCAGATCCGTACCCTCGGCATGCACGCGACGCGTATCCTTATCGATGTAAAAGTTCATCTTGGTCTCTACGTCAGGATTGTGGTGCCAATTGCCGACTAGCCCTCACTGGCTCCATGCAGCAAGCGGCTCATGCCTCGAAAAATAGCCCCATAATGGCGGCTTAGCCCTTCCTAAACACCTGCCCCCGCATGCCACTGCCGATCGGAGGCCCCATGCGCATCATCATCCTCGCCGCGTCGCTTGCAGTCGCCACGGCATCGCCCGCCCAAACTCCCGCCCAAATCCCCGCCACGCTGGATCAGCCGCTCGTCCAGGCGGTTGCCGATCTCAGCACAGCCGCCTGCTACGGCATCCAGTCGGGCGCCATCGCCCTGCCGGCGGACGGAGCGCCGGACGCCCTCGACAAGACCATGGCGGCCGTGAAGGCGATGGGCCTGACCTACGGAGTCGATAACCGCATCCTCAAGGATCTCGGGCGCGCCGGTACGGCGATGATCTCCCGCGCGACGATCGGTTCGCGATCGCTCCCCGCAGGCGATATGGTCGTCACCTTCGGTGGTCCGCAGCCGGTCTGCCGCGTGATCCTGCTCACCGCGCCGACGCCGGGCCTGACCGACGCGGTCGGCGCGCGCATCGTCGCGCAGGGATGGAAGCAGGCGCCGGTGACTCAGGCGAGCCCGGCCGTCGAACGCCGCGCCTTTGTCCGCCGCGATGCCAAGGGCAATCCCTATCTGATGAACCTGATCGCCAGCGCCGACGTGACATCGCGGCTGCGCCTGTTCACCACCGTCGTCCGCATCCCACCGGGTGTCGCGCTTCCGCCGGGTTTCTGATCGCTCGCCAGTCAGGCACAGAATCCCCCGAAATCTTCAGCTTGCCATTCCTCCCGAAACGGCCGAACTTTCGCCCAGGAGGGGACGATGATGAGACCAGGACTGTTGCTGGCGGCCGCGATCCTTGGTGCCGGCACCGTTCCGGCCTTTGCGCAGGATGCGCTGGCCCCCGGCCTCGGCGAGGTCGTCGTTACCGGCAACCGGAACAACGCGCGCTATGCCCAGCAGGACCGCCCCGTCGTCGGGCTCCGGCGCCAGGCCGATGCGGTGGTGCTGCAGATCGCGGTCGCATCGGACACGCGGGACGAGGCGACCCGCAAGCGCGAGATCCACAGCATGCTGCTCGCGGCGATTGATCGTGCCGGGGCGGCCGGGGTCGAGCTGGTCACGGGCGGCTTCGAGCTGACGCCGGTCACCAGGGCGACCTATCAGGATCTGCCGCTGGGATCGGCGGGACGCGTCGATACGAGCCAGGCCAGCCTGATGATCAAGGTGAAGCTTGCCGGGTCGATCGCCGATGCGGAAAAGCGCCTCGATGCGTTCATCAAGAGCGTGCCGCGCACGGGCAGCGGCATGGTGGACAGGAATGGCGTGCCGGCACTCACCATCGTCAATCCGGACCAGTATCGCGACGACATCTATCGCCGCATCGCCACTGGTTCGACTCACGCCCTCAGCTTTTACGGGCCGGACTATGCCCTGGACCTCACCGGCCTGGATGAAGCCATCGCCTGGAAGCAGGTGAGCAACACGGAAGTGTTCCTCTACATCCCTTATACCTTCTCGATCCGGAAATAGGCGACGGCCCGCGGATCAGCCCCGGCATGCAACGAGATAGCTGACGGCCCTTTCGCCCATGGTGGAAACCGTAAGTCTCGCGCGCTTTGAGCGGTATTCGAAATCGCAAAATCCCGTCGGGGCGCATCCCGACACTTCAGTGATACCCTCTTTGTACAACCCGAAATGAGAATGGTTCTCGATGGTGAGAGAGCCATCGGGATTGGTCGTATAGACAGGTGGTCTGGTCCTTGCCGCCCTCCACCCGGCCGAGGCCAGGGTCATGCGCGCCTGCTGGATAGGCTGGCCGAATATATTGGGGATTTTCAACTTCCCACGGCAGACCGCGTCCGAAGCCGGTAGCGACCGGATTTCGATATCGCGCCCGGTCACGACCAGATCGCCAAAGGGGACGACCCACTGATTTCTCAGCCGGATCGCGCCGCTCTCCTGATCGTCGAGCATCTCGATCGCCAGAGTGTCGCTGCGTTTGGGCGAGAGGACGCTTATTGCGGCAACAGGGCGGTCGTCACGGAACAGAAGAATCTGCCCATCGTCCTGCCCACAGGCCTGTGCCTCGTAATGATATCTCCGCATGATGTTCACGAGCGTGAGCTCGCCCAGCCGCGTTTCCACTCCAACCCGCCAACCGCGCGAGCGCGCCCATTTCCCCTGCGCCGTCGTTGGAGCCGTGGACTGGGTTTCACAGAAGCTGTCCCGATCGCCCTCATATCGTATTTGAGGCAGGTCCTTCACGGGGACGATGAAAACGCCGGGCATGAGAGAGCGGACCCGATAGTCCCCCGCTTGATACCATGTCCCGGTTCTGGTCGCGGGCGCCGCACCCGTCCGGTCAGTCGTCGTCCCATCCTTGCCTGCCGACGCTGCCGTGCTGTTCCTCAAGGCCGCTTCATTCGAAGAACCGGTCTCCGGATCATGCCCTGAGCAACCCATTGTGAGGGTGAGAAGGAGAAAGGTCGCTACCCGGATTCGCACATGATTGCCCCGATACGAGGAAGGGTAGTGATCTCTTTTTGTTCCATGTCGGTCAACTCGGAAAATAGACCCTCCGTTTGTCGCTGAACGACATCACGCGGCGGAGCTTCATCGTCGGAACCGAAGCGTCCGATCACGCTCGCCCGGAAACGACGCGACCTATCCCAACTCCGCGCCTCCGGTCGCAACGGCGGCCCGAAACTGGTGACATGGACCGTCTCGCCGAAAGCAGGAACTGCGGTGAAGTCGCGCAGGCGACGGCATCCGCTGCACGACCAATCAATCCCGTTGCGCTCAGGCTTTTTAATTCCTATCAGATCGATAGGATTACTCCAGCAAGGTGCGTCATGAGCAGCGATTCCGAATTCCTCTGGTACATCCCCAACCAGGTCGGCGACGGCCATCGCGGCGACACCACGCCGTCGGGCGCGAACAGCCTGGACACGCTGACCGCCCATGCAAAGGCGCTTGAGGATCATGGCTGGAAGGGCGCGCTGCTTGGCACCGGCTGGGGGCGGCCCGATACCTTCACCATCGCCGCCGCGCTCGCCGCGCGCACCACCAGCTTCGAGCCGCTGATTGCCATCCGCCCCGGCTATTGGCGCCCGGCCAACTTCGCCTCCGCCGCGGCGACGCTCGACGAGCTGACCGGCGGTCGCGTGCGCATCAACATCGTGTCGGGTCAGGACAATCTCGCCGCTTATGGCGACAGCGAGGGCGATCAGGCGCAGCGTTATGCGCGCACGAAGGAGTTCATGCAGCTCGTCCGCCGGCTCTGGACCGAGGAGAAGGTCACCTATGCCGGCGAATATTTCCGGGTTGCCGGTTCCACCGTCGCCCCGCGCCCCGCGCCTCGAGCCGCGCGGCGACCGGCTTCACCCCAGCTTCTATTTCGGCGGCGCCTCCGCCGCGGCCGAGCAGGTCGCCGCCACCGAGGCGGACGTCCAGCTCTTCTGGGGCGAACCGCTCGACGGCGTGCGCGAGCGGATCGATCGGCTGAAGGCGCTCGGCAAACAGCTCGACCGCAACCTGCCGCCGCTCGAATTCGGCCTGCGCATCACCACCCTGGTGCGCGACACCACCGAACAGGCCTGGGCCGATGCCGAGGCCAAGGTCGCCGACATGGCGAAGGGCGAGGGCAGGGGCTGGAACGACCACCGCATTTGGGTCGCCACCGGCCAGCAGCGCCTGCTCGACCTGCAGTCGCGTGGCGAAGTGCTCGACGACAATCTCTACACCGCACCCGGCAAGTTCGGCGGCGGCGGCGCCGGCACCACCTGGCTGGTCGGCTCGGCCGAGGACGTCGCGAACTCGCTGCGCAAATATGAGGCGCTCGGCATCACCCACTTCGTCCTGTCCGACACGCCCTATCTGTCGGAGATCAAGCGCCAGGGCGACCAACTCCTCCCCCTGCTTCGGGGGTAGGGCGTCTTCGGGGTGGATTCCGGCCGGATTTGGGTTCGATCGATACCCCCGTTCGTCCTGAGCCTGTCGAAGGACTGTTCTTCTTCGAATCCCGATCCGCCCACTCCTTGATATAAATCAACGACATAAAGTCCCGGCCCCACGGCCCCATTTCCTGCCGCGTGCGTTCAGACCACTCACCCAAGCAGGAGCTTCCCATGGCGGATACCGACCACGACATCAGCACGCTCAACAGCCTGATCGCCACCACGCTCGACAGCGTCGATGGCTATACCGAAGCGGCCAAGGATGCCGAGAACAGCCGCTATGGCCAGCTCTTCATCGCCCGCGCCACGGAACGCCGCACGGTCGTCTCCGACCTTCAGGCCGAAGTATCGCGCCTCGGCGGAACGCCCGAAGATGACGGCACGATCCTGGCCGGCGCCCACCGCGCCTTCCTGAACCTCAAGGCAAGCGTCACCGGCCAGGACGACGCGGCGATCGTCAACGAGGTCGAGCGCGGCGAGGATCACATCAAGGCCAAGTTCGAATCCGCCCTGGAGGATCAGGACCTGTCGGCCGAAACGCGCTCGGCGATCCAGACCGCCTATGGCTCGGTTCGCGCCGGCCATGACGAGATGCGCGATCTGAAGCACGCGCTCCAGTCCACCAATTAAGCCGTTCGGCGGCGGCGTGGTTCATGTCCGCGCCGCCGTCGTCCATCCTGGCCGCACCGGGTTGGATCACGCCGCGTCAGGCGCCGAGAGCCCCGGTTCTGCCTCGCTCTCAGAATAAAGCATTGAAATAAAACGTAAATGTATTGTATCGGCGCCGAGGCGCTGAAAATGTCAGCAAGATGCATGACATTTCCGACATGCACGCCCGCCCACCGCCTTGATTCAACCGCGCCGCCCGCCCGTTAAGAGGCGGTCATGCGCGACTTCTCATCGTCCTGTTCGGCCGGCAAGACATGCGAGAGCGGCGGCGAATTCCTCCGCCGCCGCCTCAGTCATCATGCCGCAATCGCCGGGCCGTGCCGATCAGCGGCAGCCCTTGGCCCGCTGCAACCCGCGCAGGAACCCGCGCCGCGCAAGGCCCGCGTCGATCGCCGCATTCAGCCGCCGCTCGGCCGGCCCGGCGCCGCTCACTTCGCGGACCAGGCCGCGGAACGGGATCAGCGAGTTGACCACCGCCGCGCCGCCTGCCTTGACGACGTTGCGCTTCTGCGGTGCGGCCGTACCGGTATAATCGGGGCCGAGCACGTCGTTCAGCGCCGCAACCGACGAGCCGATCTGGCGGCAGGTGCCCGCGCCGCGCATGGCATAGGGGTCGTCGCCGATCGAGGCGAGCAGCGGCGGCACCTTGGTCTTCTCGATGCCGACGTCGCGCACCGGCTGGGATACGATCTGGCCCGCAGCATGGCCGGTCGATTCGGGCTTGTTCTGCGCGCCGGCGACGGCGGGCAGGCATGGTGCGGCAATCACCGCAAGGGCAGCGAGCAGCGGCCAGGCGGGGCGGGGGGTCGAGGTGCCGGAAGTGGATCGTGACATGGGCGGTTCCTGTGATCGGCGTCCGGGTACGATATTTGGCCCGGACATGATGGGATGATATCGGGACGATCTGTGGCGCGTCTGCGCCGTCGTTTTCCTGAAGCTGCCAACGAGCAGCCATGGTGCTTGTTCCGGCCGCGTCATGACAAGAGTCCCGGCATGTGCGCCCTCCGCCTCACGATCGACTTTTACCGCCATAATGGTGGTAAATATTCTTGCTCCGCCCGGTTACCTTCTTATCCGCGCTACGAGGGAAGGCCACATGTCGAGCCCGCGACCATCCTGCTGCACGACGCTGGCGCGAAATTGTTCCGTGTCGGCTGTAAAATAAAGCGGATTGAAACGCGGTGCGCTTTGCTCCAGCCCTCGCTTCCGGAGGGGGAGCAATGACAACTTTTTCGGGAGACTCTATGAAAAACCTGGTCCTAATATTGCCCGTCGTCGCCCTGTTGGGCGCCTGCAACTCTCAGCCCACGGTCAAGGCGGAGAATGCGTCGGTCGCCGACGTCACCGCCGCCACCAACAATGCGGTGAAGCTCCAGCCGGGCAAATGGCAGACCGTGGTCAAGATCCTGTCGATCGATGCGCCAGGCCTGCCCGCGCAGATGGCCGGCCCGATGAAGCAGCAGATGAGCGCGATGGGCGCCCAGACGGTCGAAACCTGCGTGACGCCCGAAATGGCCGCCAAGCCGCCCGAGAACATGTTCGGCGGGGCGCAGAACTGCACCTATGAGAAGTTCGAGATGACCGGCGGCAAGATCGACGCGACCCTGGTCTGCAAGGGCGGCGCCGGCGGCGCGCCGGGCGATCTGCGCTCGACCATGTCGGGTACGATCAGCGGCACCGCCTACGATGTCACCAGCGAGGCGTCGATGAGCATGCCGGCCATGCCGGGCGCCCCCGCGGGCGGCAAGGTCAACACCAAGACCCAGGTCGTCGGCAAGCGCATCGGCGATTGCGACGCGCCAAAGGCAGGCTGACGCTGTCCCGGCGATCCCCTGCGCCCTCGGGCGTGCGGGATCGCCGGCGATCCGGATGCGGTTCCCGGTGACTCGCCGGCCGATGATGCGGTATGCGGTACCCTGCTTTTGGGGGAGGACGTCATGCCGGCACGCTTCAGCAGCAATCCCGTGGTCAAATTTCTGCCCGGGCGGAATGTGGAACTCACCACCCCGCTGACCTTCTACGATCCGCAGGAGCTTGCCTGGGGTGTGCCGAAGGGCGCGATCGTCGACGGCGCCTCCATCCCGCAGATCTTCTGGTCGATCATCGGCGGGCCGTTCGATCAGGGCTATCGCGACGCCTCGATCATTCACGACTGGTATTGCGACAAGCGCCTCCGCACCTGGCAGGCGACCCACCGCGTCTTCTACGATGCGATGATCGTCTCCGGCGTCAGTCCGGCCAAAGCCAAGACCATGTATTTCGCCGTCTGGTGGCGCGGTCCGCGCTGGGAAGAGCGCGTTACGTACAACACCAATCTCGGGTTCGATTTCGGCGGCGGTCATGCCGGGTCGAATGGCGACCTCAGTGCGGCGGTCGATTTCAGTGACGACGAACCGGCGTTCACGCAGGAAAGCGTGCCGAGCCCCGCCGAAGACCTTGACGACAAGGCACTCGAGCAGACCGCGCAGGAGTTCGAGGCCCTTGTGAGCCAGTCCGACATATCGCTCGAACAGATCGAGCAACTCGCCGAGGAGAGCGCCCCGGTCCTGCGCTGAGCCGGTCCTCAGACCAGCGGCGCAGCCTTGCCGACCGGCTGCGACACATGGCCGTGCAGCACGCGCAGCCCGCGGCCGAGCCTCTCCCGGTCGACCAGCCCGCCCAGCGAGACCCGCACTGCCTGGGTCCCATCCCGTTCCACCGCGAAGCTGCCGGCCGCGACCACCGACAGTCCGTGCTGCCGCATCGCCCCGACGAGGTCGTCGGCCGATAGCGGGGCGGGCAGGGGCAGCCAGAGATGATAGCCCTCCGGCGACCGCTGCCGCTCGACCATGCCGAGGATGCCGTCGGCCAACTCCTGCCGCCAGGCGATCTCGGCACGCATCGCCGCGACGAGGCGCGTGAGCGTGCCGTCCCCGATCCAGCGGCTCACCATCGCGGCGCTGAGCGGTGGCGCCATGATCGCCGTCTCGTGCACGTCCGCGGCCAGGCGCAATGCACTGGCGACGCTCGGCGTGCGGACATAGGCGAGGCGAAGGGCCGGCGTGACGATCTTCGACAGGCTCGCGACATACCAGCAGCGCTCGGGCGCGAAGGCGGCGATCGGCCTGATTGGTTCGCCGGCGAGCAGCCCATAGGCATCATCCTCGATCACCTGCAGGTCGTGGCGCCGCGCAACCTCGGCAATCGCCTCGCGCTCGGCCGCCGAGATCGTCGTTGCGGTCGGATTGTCGTTCGTCGGCACGACATAGAGCGCGCGCACCAGCGTGGTGCGGCACGCGGCCTCGAGCGTCGCGGCATCGATCGTATCGAGCGGAAGCAGCCGCAACCCGAGCCGCGCGGCGAGCGCCTTCAGCCCGGGATAGACGAAGCGCCCGCAGGCAATGACATCGCCCTTGTCGAGCGCGGAGGTAAGGATCGCATGCAGCGCATTCTGTCCGCCCGCAGTGACGATCACCTGCTCCTCGGCCGATGGCAGCCCGCGCGCCGACAGCAGGGCGGCGCCCGCCGCCCGGTCCTGCGGCGCGCCGCCGGCCGGCGCATATTGCAGCCACGCCATCTCGGATCCCGCAAGCAGCGCGGCCGACGTCTCGACGATCGCCCGGCTCAGCAGGCCACCCGGTATCTCGGGCGGCATGTTCATGCCCGTATCGACCGAGGGGGGCGGGATGATCGGCATGTGCGGTGCCGCCGCCACGAAGCTGCCCGCCCGGCCGCGCGCCTCGATCAGCCCGCGCAGTCGGGCCGCATCATAGGCCTTGGTCACCGTCGTCAGGTCGACGCCGAGCCGTGCCGCGACCTCGCGCTGCGGCGGCAAGCGGTCCCCCTTGCGCAGGTCCCCGCGCGCGATCGCCACGTCCAGCGCATCGGCGATGGCCTGATATTTGGTGCCGGCGCTCTGCGACAGATCGGGAAGCCAGGCGTCAGTCATCGAAATTGCTGGCGCCCTCCTCCGGCGTCCGCCCATGCAGCTTCGCCCATAAGTTGCCGGTACCGGCTTCCTGCGCCCTGTTTACATATTGCGATGCGACCAGCCATCCCTTGATCGGCCGCAGCGGCAACAGGCAGCCGAGGATCATGATCGGGACCGATGTGAAGAGGTGAACCCATAAAGGGGGATTGTATGCGACTTCGATCCATACAAGCAGGAAGGTCAGCGGAAAGGCGACGATGCACAGCGAGAAAAAGGCCGGCCCGTCGTCCGGCGTCGCAAAGCGGTAATCCAGCCCGCAGACGTCGCAGGTCTTCGCCACCTTCAGCCAGGAGGTGAACATGTGCCCCTTGCCGCACCGCGGACAAAGCCCCTTCCATCCGGACTTCATGATCCAGCGGAATTTCTCGGTGTCGTTCTCCAGGCTGACCATGTTGTATGCCTCATGTATCCGTACAATGACCCATACATAGCCATGGCCGCGCGGGAAATCCAGAGGAGTCTTCGCCTTGCTCCTCGTCGATGGCGGTGATTGCTCCGCTCGACCCAGGCGCCGGTCTCGATGCCCGTCATTGCCCGGGGCCTGCCATTCTGCCACCTTCGCGGCGCGATCGGGACGGATGCCCATGGCCAATGATCTTTTTCTGCACGTCCGGGTCATCGTCGGGGTGATCCTGGGCCTGAGTGTCAGCCGGCTGCTGCTTGGCCTCGCCGTCTTTGTCGAGCATCCCGGCAAGCAGAAGATCAGCGTGATCCATCTCGGCTGGGTGGCCTGGGCGCTGCTGTCGGTCATCGGCTATTGGTGGTGGGAATTCCGCCTCAACCAGATCACAGACTGGACGTTCGGGCGCTATCTTTTCATCTTCGCCTATGCGTCCTGCTATTTCCTGATCTGCGCGCTCCTGTTTCCCGGCACGCTCGACGGGTATGACGGGTATGCCGACTATTTCCTGTCGCGCCGCAAATGGCTGTTCGGCCTGATCGCGCTGACCTTCGTGCTCGACATCGGCGACACGCTGCTGAAGGGCACTGCCTATCTCGGCAGGTTGGGGCCGGTCTACGGTCTCCGCGCCATCGTTTCGCTCATCGGGTGCGGGCTTGGCGCGGCGATCGCCTCGCGGCGCTTCCAGTTGGTGCTGGTGGCGGTCGCGGTCATCGGCCAGCTTGGCTTCTTCTTCGCCTATTATGACCGGCTCGGCTGACGTCGGCCTTCGGCGTCATTCGGGTGACAAGACCAGGGATTCAGAACGAGCCGTCGATGGCGCGAAGGAAAGCGCGGCGCGCCGGTCGTCCTCCGACAGACAGGGAAAGTCGGCCGCGATTTCCGCCGTACGCGCTCCGCCCGCCAGCATCGCCACTATGTCGGTCACGCGCACCCGCGTTGCCAGCGACCACCGGCCGCCCTTCCGCAGACGGCCGGATCGACGACGATACGATGAAAACCCGAAGGCGCCATGCCACCAAATGCTGGATGGTGCCCGGACGCTCAGGCGCGCTCACTCGGGCGGAGCAAGCTTGTCCTGTGTCTTTGTCAGGAAATCGTCCGCATCATGGCGTTCGTGCAGCTGACTGGCCGGGTCGCCCATCACGCGATTGACCATCCGTCCGCGGGCTACCGCCGGGCGCGCGCCGATCGTCTCGGTCCAGCGCTGGACGTTCTTGTAATCCTGCACCTGCAGGAACTCGCCCGCATCATAGACAAGTCCCTTGGCCAGGGCCCCGTACCACGGCCAGACCGCCATGTCGGCGATGGTATAGGCATCGCCCGCCAGATACGCGCTCTCGCCCAGCCGCCGGTCGAGCACGTCGAGCTGGCGCTTCACCTCCATCGCGTAGCGATCGATCGCATATTCGATCTTGAACGGTGCATAGGCGTAGAAATGGCCGAAGCCGCCGCCAAGAAAGGGGGCACTGCCCATCTGCCAGAACAGCCAGGACAGGCATTCGGCGCGGGCGGCCGGCTCGGTCGGCAGGAATTCGCCGAATTTCTCGGCAAGATGCATCAGGATCGCGCCGGATTCGAATATCCGGATCGGCTCAGGCCCACTGCGGTCGAACAGTGCCGGGATCTTCGAGTTCGGATTGATGTCGACGAAGCCGCTGCCGAACTGGTCGCCCTGGTTGATGCGGATCAGCCAAGCGTCATATTCGGCGGCCTTGTGGCCGAGTTCGAGCAGTTCCTCGAACAGGATGGTTACCTTTACGCCATTGGGCGTGGCGAGCGAATAGAGCTGGAACGGATGCTTGCCGACCGGCAGCTCCTTGTCATGGGTCGGACCCGCGATCGGCCGGTTGATGTTTGCGAACTGTCCTCCATTGTCCTTGTTCCAGGTCCAGACCTTGGGGGGCGTATAGTCGTTAGCATCGGTCATGCGGTGGCTCCTCGCGCTGTCCGGCACGAGATAGTTGCTTTCGATAGGCTGACCAGAGCAGCCACGGGCCGCATCCGAAATAAAGCTTCAGGGCTTCTGGAATCCCAGTGCCCGCACCTCGAGCGTGGCCTTGCGCGGATCGCGGGTGAAGAACAGCCCGCCCTCGACGGCGCCCTTGCCGGGGACATAGTCGATCGTCGCACTGCTACTCTCGATCTCGGTGCCGCCCGCCTTCAGCACGCCCTCGATATTGACTGCCGCGGCTGTCCCGTCGGTCCGGTTCCGCGCCTCGAACGATACGACATGGCCGGACCCTGACGGCGCGATGCCCGTCACCGCGACCTCTATCACGGGAAGCTCGGTCGCTTCGCCATCGATCGCCTCGCGCCCGATCACCACCAGCAGGAACAACAGCAGAACCGCGCCGATGCCCGCCGCGATCCATTCCAGTGCCGGGGTTTCGCCGGTGGTCTTCCGTTTTGCGTCAGCCACAGCTGTTCTCCCTCACACCACCAGCCGCGCGACCGCGGCCCCAATCGCCGAAGGAAAACCGAGCACGGTCACGGTGGACGCAACCGCGCTTATCTCCGCGCCATCGACCCGGCCGAAAGTCCATAGCGTGTAGAGGCTGACAAGCAGCGCGATGCCATATCCCGGCAGGGTATAGATGAGGAAACGCCTTGCGAAGCCATAGCCTTCGGGTGCCTGCTCCTGCCCGGCAAAACCCACTGCAAACACAAGGGCATGCAGCAGTGCCAGCGAGGCGGCGATCAGCGCCAGGCTGTGCCAGGGCGTCATCTTGAAGCCGATCAGGATCATCTCCTCTGTCGGTGCGACGTTGAACGCCAGGAACAGCGACCCGGCCGTCATCAGGAACAATTGGCCGAGATAGCCGGCCGACCGCGCCTCATGGTCTTCGTCCGGTTCCGGGTCGCCGGCACTGAGCTGCTTGCGCGCGATCATCGCGCCGAAGCTTGCGGGTACGCTTTGGATCGCGACCATGCCGGTGATCTCGTCGATCGGCGTTTTGGGGCCGATGATGCCGAACAGTGCGAGCACCGCTGCCGATGCGACGATCCCCACGCCATATGCCGCGAGCGCATCAAGCACGTCCTCGGTCAGGCTGGCAGTATGCTCGAACCCGCCGAAGCGCGACAGGACAACGAGCATGGCGAAGTTGAGCGCCAGGAACAGCATCATCCGCGCGGGATGGGTGTAAAGGCCGAGCGACCACATCTCCATCGTCATCAACAGCGGCAGCCCGAACAGGATGGCCCCGCCAAGCGCCCGCGCCAGGCCATAGGCATAATCGCGATTGAGGTCGGCCGATCCGGTCATCAGGTCCGAACGGTCAGGGCTGGCCACCTGTTCCGTCTGCGCAACGGCCGGTCGTCCCCGGCCTGCATTTTGCACGCCGTGGTCCTGGCATCATCGTCTCGGGTATAGGATTAGGCCAACTGACGAACGCGCGTCGGGCCTGCCTCACCAATAGTCGGCAGGGTTCGGCGAGGGCGCGTTGCAGGCGCGAGTGCTGCCATGCTTGCAGGCATAGACCTGGCGCCGCCAGTCGCGCATCGCATCGGCATAGGCGCGTTCCTGACGATCCGCGACGCGGGCATCGCGCACGACCTCGCGGTGACGCGCGCGGAGCGCATCGCGATAGGCGGCCAGGTCAGCGGCATATTGGGCTTCGGCGCTCGCCTGGAGTTCGGCGTTGACGCCTGCCACGGCATTCTGCCGCGTCGATGACTGTGCCTCGACATCTCTGTTGGCGGCGGCAACAGCCGGACTGTTGACGTCGTTTTCGGTACCGGATGGGGCGATGCCGGGCGTTGTGGGGGCGGGCGTTGTGGTCTGGGCCGTTACGGCGGCGCTTCCGCCAAGCAGAGCGAGCGCCAGCGCGATGCTGATCGTCTTCATGATTTCAACTCCATTTGATCACCTTGCTAAACGGGTACGGCGAGCCGGCGTTCCGCAGCGCGGGAAGGACAATCCCGACCTCGACCGGCGACCTGATGAAGCTGCTCGATCTCGAATCGAGCCTCGACCACCGTAAGGAACTCGCGGCCGGCCTCGAAAGAATGGCGGCAAGGCTGGCGCCGCCTAAAGGATCGATTTTCCCTCTGCGCGGCCGCGGCGCGCCGGTGCCTCGTCAGATTCCGGATACCGCCGCCAGCACGGCTTCGCGGAGATCTTGGCCGGGGTGAACGCCTTGTAAGCCGCGCCGACGAGCGCGAACGGGGCGACATAACCGCTGCCGAGCGTCACCGGTGTCGGCGGCGGGCTGGGCGGGCCACCCGGGGATAGCGACCGCCCACTGAACGTCGGACTCAGGCCGTGAGCGTCGCGGTTTTCGGGAGGCGCGTACCCAGCCACCGCGCGATGTCATTGCCCTCGGGCTCTTGGACGCTAGCCGCGAGGAAGATCGTCTCAGCGCCGTAATCGAACTTCACCGCGCCTGTCCTTGATCGCATGAACGGGGTCTGCACGTTCCCGCGCCATGGGAAAGCATCGACCGGATCGTACCCGGTCAAGTTCCGGATGGTGCCGCCGCGATAGAGCCGTGTCCGGCGAATCTGGCCGATACCGTTGCTTACCTCGAGATCACCGTTCACGACGCGCAGAATTTCCGCGCCGGCAAGCTGGCCCGCCACCGTTCCGGCTGCAAATACCCAGCCGATGGCCCACCCGCCCAGCCAGAAGATCAGGAACCAGTCCCAAGTCCTGACGACCTGGGTCATCGCCGTGATTCCGCCGGCCGTCCAGCCGCACAACCAGACGGACAGGAACAAGATCGTGAACCATTGGCGCCGCATCGGGATTCGCAGTTGCTGGACGCCATCGATCAACTCGATCCTGTGCCGCGCCCCGCGCGGTTCGACATATCTGTTGCCCATCGACGACGCCCCGATTCCCGACCGATAGCCAAGCCTTGCGCCGTTCGTCGGACACGATCAAGCGCCCGGGCGGAGTCCGCATCTGGCCGATGTTGCAACCATCATGGCCCTTTCCGCGTTGCTCAGGCATAACGAACCGGGAGAGTGATATGCGTACTATGACCCTCGGCCTGCTCGCCGCGGCGACGCTTGGCGCAGGCCTTGTCTCAGGCTGCTCCACCTATGGCGATGGCGGGGTGGACCCACGCTATCGCAGCTATAACCGGTATGATTACGACCGGCCCGACCCGCAATATGGCGGCTATTATGCCGACCGCTATTATCGCGATTCGCCGCGCTATCGGGAGCGGCGCCTGTCGCGCAACGACCGCGTTTATCGCGGGCAGGACGGACGCTATTATTGCCGCCGGTCGGACGGAACGACCGGCCTGCTGGTCGGCGCGGCGGTCGGCGGCCTGCTCGGCAACATCATCGCGCCGGGCGGTTCGAAGACGCTGGGCACGCTGCTAGGCGCTGCCGGCGGCGGCGCGGCCGGCGCGTCGATCGATGCGAACAATACGCGCTGCCGGTAATTGACGGTCCGGGCGCGGCCCAAATCCGGCCGCGCCCGGCTACCTCTTGTCCTACCCATGGCTTGGGATCGGACATTGAGACGTGCTTTACCCGCAGTACCGCTTCCCGTCAGGCGACCGGAATTTGCACCAGCTGGTCAGCGGCTTAGGCCTGCGCGGCCAGCCGTTTCGTCGCCCGTTTCCGCAGCAGGATCATCCACAGCGGGATGCTCATCAGTGCTGCCTGGCTGAACCGTGCATCCCATAGCGCGACAAGCAAAGCACAGACCCCACCCAGCACCACCGCCGGACCGCGGGCGCGGACATAGGCGATGGTCTCTACGGGGACGCGCTCGTCGACGACGGGCGCTGAAGTCACCAGCCGGACCAGGCGGATATTGAGCAGGCCCGTGACCACCAGCATGCTGTTGTAGAGCAGCGATGGCACAAGCGCGCCGTAGTTCGCGCTCATGAACGCGGTCGAGAAGGGCATGAAGACGATCGAGCACAGCATCATCAGGTTCGGCCCGTTCAGCCGGTCCGAATAATGTCCGGCTAGCGCGAAGGACCGGTGATGCCCGGCCCAGAAGGCGCCGATGACGAAGAAGCTGATGAAGAAGCCGATCAGGTTCGGCATCAGGTTGAGCAGCGCCCCCACATATTCCAGGTTGGAGGCCCCACCGTGCAGATGCGGCGGATGGACCTCGATAATCAGCAGCGTGATCGCAATGGCGAATACCGCGTCGGAAAAGAAGATCATCCGTTCGAGCGGATGGTCGGGTCCGTTCTTCCCGCTGTCACTCATGTCGGTGCCCCCCGGATTGCACAGCTGCGATCTCCATCCCATATGCCGCCCATGAGCGGTAACGACAACACGTGGCACGGCACGACAATTCTCTCCGTGCGCAAAAATGGACGCGTCGTGGTGGCCGGGGACGGCCAGGTGACGCAGGGCCAGACGGTCATGAAGCCCAATGCGAAGAAGGTCCGCCGCCTCGGCGACGGATCGGTGATCGGCGGTTTCGCCGGCGCGACGGCCGATGCCTTTACCCTGTTCGAGCGGCTGGAGCGTAAGCTGGAACAACATCATGGGCAGTTGCTGCGGGCAGCGGTCGAACTCGCCAAGGACTGGCGGACCGACAAATATCTCCGCAACCTGGAGGCGATGATGATCGTCGCGGACAAGGACGTGACGCTGATCCTCACCGGAAACGGCGATGTGCTCGAGCCCGAAGCGGGTGTTGCGGCGATCGGGTCGGGCGGCAACTATGCCCTGGCCGCGGCGCGCGCCTTGGTCGACTATGAGGAAGATGCCGAGACGATCTGCCGCAAGGCGATGAAGATCGCTGCTGAGGTCTGCGTCTACACCAACGAGCGCCTGACGGTCGAAAGCCTCGAAAGCGCGTCCTGACCTTAACTCCCCTCCCGCTTGCGGGAGGGGCTGGGGGGTGGGCAGCCGACCTCCCCGAACGACAACGCCGGCGGTGAGCGCGAGCCCACCCCCAACCCCTCCCGCAAGCGGGAGGGGAGATAGAAGAGAAAATGAACGAAGCCCTTACCCCCAAAGCCATCGTCAAGGCGCTCGATGAGCACATCATCGGCCAGCAGGACGCCAAAAAGGCAGTCGCGGTTGCGATGCGTAACCGCTGGCGCCGTCAGCAGCTCGGCAGCGATCTGCGCGACGAGGTCACGCCAAAGAACATCCTGATGATCGGCCCGACCGGCTGCGGCAAGACCGAGATCAGCCGCCGCCTGGCCAAGCTCGCTGATGCGCCCTTCGTGAAGGTCGAGGCGACGAAGTTCACCGAGGTCGGCTATGTCGGCCGTGACGTGGAGCAGATCGCCCGCGACCTCGTCGAGGAGGCGATCCGGCTTGAGAAGGAACGCCGCCGGGTCGCGGTGAAGGACAAGGCCGAGGAAGCGGCGCTTGCCCGTCTGCTCGACGCATTGACCGGCAAGGGTGCCAGCGAGGCGACCCGCGAAGCCTTTCGTCAGCGCTTCCGCGACGGCCATCTCGACCAGACCGAGATCGAGATCGAGCTGGAGGCACAGTCCCAGATGCCGTTCGAGATACCGGGCGGTGGCGCGCAGATGATCAATCTCAGCGAGATGATGGGCAAGGCGTTCGGCGGTGGCGGGCAGCTCAAGCGCCGCAAGCTCACCGTGCCGGCGGCATGGGAAAAGCTGGTCGAGGAAGAGGCCGACAAGCGCCTCGACCAGGACGAGGTCAGCCGCATTGCCCTGGCCGACGCCGAGGCGAACGGGATCGTGTTCCTTGACGAGATCGACAAGATCGCGGTCAGCGACGTGCGTGGCGGTTCCGTCAGCCGCGAAGGTGTTCAGCGCGACCTGCTGCCGCTGATCGAGGGCACCACGGTGGCCACGAAATACGGGCCGATGAAGACGGACCATATCCTCTTCATCGCGTCGGGCGCCTTCCATGTCGCCAAGCCGAGCGACCTGCTGCCCGAGCTTCAGGGGCGCCTGCCGATCCGGGTGGAACTGAAGGCGCTGACGGAGGATGATTTCGTCGCGATCCTGTCCGACACCAAGGCCTCGCTGACGCAGCAATATGTCGCGCTGATCGGTACCGAGGGCGTGACGGTCGAATTCACCGAGGACGGCATCCGCGCCGTGGCGAAGATCGCGGCGGAAGTGAACGGCGAGATCGAGAATATCGGTGCGCGCCGCCTGCAGACGGTGATGGAGAAGCTGCTCGAGGAAGTCAGCTTCGACGCCGAGGATCGTCAGGGTCAGACCCTGGTCGTCGACGGCGCCTATGTCGACAAGCAACTTGCGGTGATCGCGCGGAATACCGACCTGTCGCGCTTCGTCCTGTAAGGCGCGCTGATCTCAATTGTCCCAACCCCTCAAGCCGGCTTGAGAATTGGGTTGGCCACCATCTCCGTCCGTCCTGAGCCTGTCGAAGGACTGTTGTTTCTTCCCACGAAGAGAAGAGCAGGGCTTCGACAGGCTCAGCCCGAACGGGGAAGGGTAGTTCCAGCTAACTGGGCTTTGCACCAGGACAACCTGGAATCACTCACCCCTTCGGTTTCTCATAAGGCGTGAATTTGCCTAACCGGCAGATCGGGCCCGGAACCGAAGATCCCTGCTCCGTCGCGCGAAACAGGTCGTTGCGGCACATCTGGCTGCCATGCGCCTCGATGATCAGGATGGAGCTCTGGCGCAGCGCCGGGCAGCTCCCCTCCAGCGTGTTGCGCCAGACATGGCTGCCAGAGCGGTAGATCAGGGTCGTGCTGTCGATGATCTCCGGTCCGCTGAGCGAGGTTCGGTCGATGCAGTCGATCGGCGTGCCGGCGCTCCGGCCGGCCAAAGCCTTGTCGAGCGCGCGGGCGGCGCCCTGCGTGTCGCCGGTGGTGACGCAGCCTGACATCATGACGGCGATCAGAGGCAAAAGGGCGCGCATGGTGGCTCTCCGTTAGACCTTCCCCCGTTCGGTCATCATAGCGCAGTCAGCCGCGAAATTCATCCTTGGCCTTGCGCCGCTCGGCAAGCTGCCCGGCGGAACGTGACCGAAGGAAGGGATTGGTCGCCAGTTCCTCCGCGATCGTCGTCGGCACGGTCGCCTCGCCCCGGGCCCGCGCCGCATCCACCCTCGTCATCCGTTCGCGCGTCGCCACGTTGTCCGGCTCGGCAGCCAGCGCGTAGCGGCCGTTCGACTGGGTATATTCGTGCGCGCAATAGACGACCGTCTCGGGCGGCAGACCGGCCAGGCGCTGCATATTGGCGAACATCTGTTCCGCATTGCCCTCGAACAGCCGGCCGCAGCCCATGGCGAACAGGGTGTCGCCGGTGAACACCACCGAGTCGGCGGGCAGATGGAAGCTGATGTGTCCGGCCGTATGCCCGGGCGTCTCGATCACGGTCGCGACATGTTGGCCCAAGGTCAACCGATCACCCTCGCCGAGCGCGACATCGAGCGTCGGGATGCGGGCCGCCTCGGCCGCGGGGGCGGAGACGACAGCGCCGGTGGTTTCCTTGATCGCCGCATTGCCGCCGGTATGATCAGGGTGCCAGTGCGTGTTCCAGATCTGCCCGATCCGCCACCCGCGTTTGTCGGCCTCGGCCAGCACCGGCGCTGCCTCGGCCGGATCGACCACTATCGTCTCGTGCGAGACGGGGTCGTGCACCAGCCAGATATAATTATCGCTCAGCGCCGGGATACGGACGATCTCGAGGTCGGTCATGAAAGGCTCCCGGAAGAAAGGGCTGCGGTACCGATCCGCTCGGTCACCATGGCGGCGGGGTCGGCCCGCGTCAGGCCGATGCCCTGGCCGGCCCAGAGCGGGGTATAATCGTCCCGGCCTTGGCTCTCCGCCTTGGCGCGCAATGGGGCGAGCGCCGCGCTGGCATAGGGGAAAGGCGGGGCGACGGCGCTCACCGGCCCGATCGTGTCGGTCAGCCGGTTGCGCAGTCCGCGCGCAAGGCCACCGCTGAACAGGTTGGTGAAGACACCGTCACCGGCCGTCGCCGTTTCGAGCCGCCTGCGATGCACCGCGCTCGGCCGAGCCTCGGGCGTGCGGAGATAGGCGGTGCCGATCTGTACCGCCGCGGCGCCAAGCGCGATCGCGGCGACCGCGCCACGTTCGTCGGCGATGCCGCCCGCGGCGATGACCGGCACATGCACCGCCTCGACGATCTGCGGGACGAGCGCGATCAACCCGACCGGGCGATGCCCCTCCAGGAAATAGCCGGCGTGACCGCCCGCCTCGAAACCCTGCGCGATCACCGCGTCACAGCCACGCTCCACCAGATAGCGCGCCTCGGCGACGCTGGTCGCGCACCCGAATATCAGCGCACCACTGGCCTTCACCCGATCTAGCAACTCTTCATCCGGCAGGCCGAAATGGAAGCTGACGATCTCCGGGCGAGCCCGGCCGACTGCATCGGCCATCGCCGCGTCGAACGGCCGGCGCAGGGGCGGCGCCTCGGTAGGCGGCGCAACGCCCTCCTCGGCGTAAAAGGGCGCGAGGGCGTGATGCCACGCTGTCTCGTCGGGCGGCGGACCGAGCGTGTGGCAGAAAAAGTTGAGGTTGAGCGGCCCCATCGCCGCGCCGCGCACCGTGGCGGCCTGAGCAACCACCGCTCCGGCGTCGAGCACCGCGCAAGGAAGCGATCCGACCCCACCGGCACCGATCGCCGCGATGGCAAGCTCGGTCCCGGCGAAATTCGCCATCGGCGCCTGTATGATCGGCAGGCGTGCGCCCGTCATGGCGAGGAAAGCGCGGGTCGCCGCGCTCATCTTACCAGACGCCGGTATTGGGCATCGACACCCATGGCTCGGCCGGCGGCAGATGGCCATCCTGCAGCAGCTCGACCGAGATATTGTCGGGGGTGCGCACGAACGCCATGTGTCCGTCCCGCGGCGGGCGGTTGATCGTCACGCCGCCATCCATCAGCCGCTGGCACGTCTCGTAGATATTGTCGACGCGGTAGGCGAGATGCCCGAAATTGCGGCCGCCGGAATATTCCTCAGGGTCCCAGTTATGGGTCAGCTCGACCTCGGCCTGGCCTTCTTCGCCCGGCGCCGCCATGAAGATCAGGGTGAAGCGACCCTGCTGGCTGTCCATCCGCCGCACCTCGTTCAGCCCGAGCAGGTTGAAGAAACGGATCGTCGCGTCGGGATCGGTGACGCGGATCATCGTGTGCAGATACTTCATCGACGGGCCTCCATGCTCCCGCGCGAGATAGGCGTATGCGCCGGCGGTTGCCAGTCTCTGTCGGTGTAATTTGCGCCCGGCTTGGCAGCTGAACGCTGTGCCTCCCCATTTCGTCACGCCGCACTCGGTCCGGCGTCACGGTATCACCGAACTCTACGGTTTCACTGGCGCGGGCGCAGGTTTCGCGGGTTCGGGTTTCGCTGCCGCAGGACTTGCTGCCGTCGGCGCGACCGCCGCGGCCGCCGGCGCGTCGAACTGCTTCAGCGCATTTCGTGCATTCCTCGCAGCGTCGCTTTCGGGCTTCAGCTTGGCCGCGCTGTTCCACGCCGCCTTCGCTCCCGCTTCATTACCCAGGGCGGCGGCGATATTCCCCGCCTCGAGTTGCACGGACGGGTCGTCGCCCGCCAGTTTGATCGCCTCGCCGATATCCTTCTTCGCCCGGACCAGATCGTTGGTCCGTCGCGCGAGCGTCGCAGACAACAGCCAGGCGAGCGGATCGGCTGCGGCATCGACCAGCGCACGGTCGATATCGGCCCGCGCATCGCCCAGATTGCCGCCCGCGACAAAGGCACGGGCTCGGTCCAGATTGGCCTCGCCGCGCTGCAGGCCTTCGAGCGTGCCGGCGGCCAGCGCGGCATTCAACGCGGTGCGCGCCTTCATCGGCTCGCCACCGGCCAGCCAGGCATTGCCCGCCTGCGCCCAGTAATTCGCCGCGCGCTTGTCTCGCGCTATCTCGGCGCCGCGCGCCGCAGCCTCGAATTCGGCTCCAGCCCCGGTCCAGCGGGTTTCGCTGGCATAGGCGATGCCGAGGCACTGGTGCGACAGGAAACCGCCGCCGTCGCGTTGCCATTGTCCCGCCTCGGTTTCCGCCGCGCGCGGATCATTTTCGGCGAGGTCGACGCAGCGTTCGAACCGCTGTTCCGCGGGATCGGGCGGGCCGGCGACGGGAGGGGTTTGGGCGGCCTGGGCGGCAAGCAACAACAGGAAGATCATAAGCGCTGGATCACATCCTCGACCGCTCCGATGAGCAGCGCGATATCGGCATCGCGCGACAGGCGGTGGTCCCCGTCCTTGACGAGCATAGTCTGCACATCGGCTGAACGCAGCAGCCCGGCAAGGTGTACGGTGCGGTGCCACGGCACGTCCGGATCGGCCTGGCCTTGCAACAGCCGCACCGGCCCGTCGAACGGGATAGGCCCCGACATCACCCGGTTCGCCTCGCCCGATTGCCAGAAAAGCGCGGTATAGACGGTCGGCTGATCGGAATAGATCGACGGCCGCTCGATCCGGCCATTCTGCAGCAGCGCCATCTTCTCGTCGGTGGTGAAGCCCCAGTCGGTGAAATCGGGCGCTGGCGCGATGCCGACCAGGCCCACCACCCGATCGGGCCGCGCGCGCGCGACGAGCAGCATCAGCCACCCGCCCATCGACGATCCCACCAGCACGACCGGCCCGGTCACGGCGCGGTCGACCATCTCCAGCGCATCGTCGCGCCATCCCGCCAGCGTCTGATCCTCGAACGCGCCCTCGCTCTGCCCGCATCCGCCATAATCGAATCGCAGGAATGCCCGGCCTTCCTCCTTCGCCCAAGCCTCGAGCGCGATAACCTTGCTGCCGGTCATGTCGGACGCATAGCCCGGCAGGAAAACGATCGTCGGGCCGGTGCCCTCGGTCAGGTGATAGGCGAGTGCGGGGCGGGCAGGGGACTCGGTCATCGCCTGCCCATACAACAGGCCTCCCGGTCGGGGAGGGGGAAATCAGGCCACCGCCCCCGGGATCGCGCCAATCCGGACGGATCGAGCGCCGGATCGTCAGTCCGCCCCGGCAAATGCCTTGAGCGCGGCGGCAAACGCGGCCGGCTGGTCGAGCATGATGAAATGCGCGCTGTCGCCGATATCGACATAGGTCATTGCGGGCGCGGCGGCGTAGGCGCCCTTGTACAGCATGTCGGCTCTCTCTTTCGGTACCGCCGCGGCCCATGGATAGACGAGCGTGATCGGCGTCTTGATCGTCGCGAGATCCGGCCGGAGATCGGTGTTCAGATCCTCATACATCGCCTCACCCGTCACACGCGGATCGGCCGCCATCGCCCAGGCCTTCACCTTGGCGCGGGAGTCGGGCTTGAGCGCGAGGCTGTTGGCCACCGCTTCTGCCGTGGCCGGGTCGGCCGGCTTGCCATGGGCAGCGATCATCTGGTCGCGCATCGCCTTGCCGCGTGGCTCGACCATCGCGACGGTCGTGGCCGGTCCGAACAGCATGCCGTAGAATGGCAGGGAATCGACCACCATCAGGCGGGACAGATGGTCCGGATGCGCCTTGGCGAACATCAGCCCGACCAGACCACCGAGCGAATGACCGGCGATCGCGGCGCCCTTCACCTTGTTGGTCGTTATATAATCGTCCAGATCCGCCACGATGCCGTCCAGGATTCCGGGCTTCAGGTTTGCGCGGGGGGCGTCGCCACCGAAACCGTTGACCTGAACGAGATAGACCGTGTGTTTCTCCGCCAGCTGATGCGCCACCCCGTCCCACACCTCGCGCGGTGACGAGAGGCCCGGGATCAGGAAGACAGGCGAACCGGCACCCATGGGGATGATCGAGATATGGTCCATCAGGGTGATGGGTCCGGACGTGTGTTCGATGCCGTGAGATGCCTGGGTCTGGGCGGCATGGGCCGGAAAGGCATTGAGCAGCAGCAGCGGCAGAGCGATGGCGGCGATCAGCCGGCCTTTGGTGGCTGGGGTCATTGGTCATTCTCCCTGGAAGGACTGGTGAAGATTTGTTCGATCTGGAGCTCGAACAGCTCGGCGATCTTGAAGGCGAGGGGTAGCGAGGGGTCGTAGCGGCCGGTCTCGATCGCGTTCACGCTCTGGCGGGACACGTCGAGCCGGTCGGCGAGATCGCCCTGGCTCCAGTCGCGTTCGGCGCGGAGCACCTTGAGGCGGTTCTTCATGTGCCGCGCCCCCGGCGGTCGAGGAGCGACAGGACGCCGGTGGTCAGGCCGAACAGGGCACACCATGTCGGGAAGGCGAGGAACAGGGGCGCCGCCACGACGACGTGGAACAGCTGGAGAAACCCCCAGATCGTCGCCACGGCCAGCAGGCCGCCCAGGCCGCCGAGCATCGCGATGATGAGACGCTGGCGGAGGAATTCGTCCTTTTCCTCGATCAGATATAATCCCATCACCGCGATAACCCCGATCAGCGGGAGAGCAGGCAGCACCGCCAGCACGGCGAGCAGGGGGCCGTGCGGGTGCCAGGCTGCCATCAGGGAATTCGCCGCGAACAGCAGGACGACATAGCCGAGCATCATCGGTATGAAGCGCCGGATATAGCGGCGCTGGGCCGGGTTCCGTTTCATGCCGCACCCCGCCATGCCTGGATGCGGTTGAGGCAGGCACCCAGACCAAGCCCGGCGAACCACAGGATCACCGCGTAATACGCGTAGATGTGCGGCACGAGCCGGAAATTCTCGAGGAACCCCCAGGCGGTGCAGATGCTGAGTGCGAAACCGGTCGCGATCAATGCCTGCCGCGCCATCATCATGCGCAGATATTCGTCGGTCTCTTCGGTCAGGTAGCGTCCGATGACCCCGAGGACGCCGATGATCGGCAGGGCGGGCAGGACAGCGGCGACATAGGCCACCGGTCCGCTGATCAGATGGCGGGTGAACAGGTACACCACACCGAATAGCAGCGCGGCATAGACCGCGCTGAGCGCCAGCACGCGCCGGTTATAGCGTTTCAATGCCCGGCTCTTGGACATGAGTAAAGGCTCCTTTCGAATCAGTAAAGTGAGCTTTACAGAATAGCCGCAGATGTGTCAAGGCTGATTGTCATTTTGACTGGTGTGGTTGTCAGGGGGCTTGATGCGGCTGGCATGCCTGGGCGCGTTTCGGCCGGTCGTCGTCGTCGGAGGAGCGACTATGAGGTCATTGCGGGAAATGGTTCAGGCATATCGGAAATGTAGGTCGCGCATGTGCTCGTATGTTCAAATAGATATTGGAGGGAAATAAAGTGGCGTGATCGAGCAAAGATCAGTGCGATCCATTTTGCATGATCAATGACCCCATCGTTCATTTCCTGGGCGGGATATGTTTGAAAACTGTGCCATCTTTGACGGATAAGTCGGTATCGTCAGAACATCGGCAGGAGATGGAGCCGAGTCCGGGGGGATCGCATTGACCCCTTGGCGCGCGGCACGCAGTCTCGCGGCTTCCGCACCGACAGATGACGAGAGCCCCATGTTGAACAATGACGAACCCGTCGCGAACCCGACCTATCTTGGCAACATCGAAGCCTTTTTCTCCGCCGGGGAAATCGGCTGCATGAGCGCGCAGGGCATCGATCTGGGCAGCTATGACGGCGTCCGCAAACACGCGACCGACATTTACGAGCAGACCAAATCGGGCAACATGCCACTGGGCGGCACGCGCTGGCCGGCAAGTCAGGTGCAGACCTTCCTAAACTGGATACAGACGGGTTTCCCAATGGGCGGTACGCCGGCCCCGTCTCCGACGCCGTCACCCACACCGTCTCCGACGCCGAGTCCGGACGTCAGAAAGCGCATGAATCTCGCGTCGCTCAAGGCACCCGAGATCGAGCAGCTCAAGACGGCGTTCCGCGGGATCATGGCGCTCGAGCCGACCGACCCGAACAGCTATTTCTACCTCGCGGCGCTGCACGGCCTGCCGAACGCGTACTGCATGCATCACGTCGACACCTACAACCCCTGGCACCGCGTCTATGTGACGGCATTCGAGGACGCGCTGCGCACGATCGATGGCTGCGCCGACGTCACCCTGCCTTATTGGGACATCACAACGCCCGTGCCGGGGGTGCTCTATGAGGAGCCGTTCGCCAATTACACGCTCCCGGTCGGCATCGGCGACGACAGCACCTATCCGAAAGGCTATACCACGCAGCGCTACGACCCGGCGACGATTACCGCGAATCTCGACCAGGCGCCCAGCGTGCCGTCCGACATCGCCCTTGCTTTGCCGTCAGCCCAATGGGGCGCCTTCAATGGCGGCGGCTTCCAGGACCATATCATCGCCGGCCATGATGACGGCCACAACAGCTGCGGCCCGACCATGTCGGACCAGGACGTCGCCGCCTATGATCCGATCTTCTGGTTCTTCCACTGCAACTGGGACCGGCTGTGGCAGAGCTGGCAGGTGCTCGCCGGCGCCACGACCATTCCGGGTTTCACGGCGACGCTCGACGGCAATACCGACTGGCTGCCGCTGACGCTCGATCCCTATCCCAGCTCGTCGAACGACACCATCGCCTGGCCGGACATCACCTATGAGGCGCTGGCCGGGACCGCCATCACGACATTGGAGAGGAAGGGCGGGCATGCCGACGCTGCCTCGACCTTCAGGATCGAGCCTGCCCTCGTGTCCCTGCGGGTCAAGGACATCGACCGGATGAACATCCCCGGCACCTTCGTCGTGCGCCTGCTCGCCGACGGCGAGCCGATCGCCCGCCGCGCCTTTTTCCAGCCAAGGGCACCGCGAGGGTGCGCGACCTGTCGGAAACAGGCGCTGATCAGCCTCGATTTCCAGCTCGACCAATCGCTGGTCGTGGGGCGGAATCTTACGGTGGCGATCGAAGTTCCCTCGCTCGGCGATGGGGCGGCCGGCAATTTCCCGCTCGCCGAGGCGGGCAATCCGACGATCAACGTCCGCCTGCTGATGAGCGAGCAATAAGGGCTGGCGGCGCCGGGTCATGGCGACCCGGCACCCACGCGCGCACCGATCATCCAATTCCTCCAGAAAAAACTGCTCGGCGGCCGGCGCTGTGCCGGGGCGATTGCCTGGACGATGACAGGCTGCGAAATCCGTACGCTGCAGCCATGTCAATGCGGTAGTCGATCGCACAGCTATCGAACGACGGTCGACTGACCTTAAAGACCGGTGGAGATTGATATGGACGATCGAACCGTGCGGGCCGCGCTCGAACGCCACTGGGCCGCGTCTGACTCCGGTGATTTCGAGGCCGAGCATGATATCTATCACGAGGATGCGGTGCTCGATTATCCGCAATCGGGCGAGCGGATCCGCGGCCGGCGCACCATCCGCGAAAGCCGTTTCCTTCAGCCGAACAGGAAGCGCTTCATCGTCAGGCGGATTATCGGCAGCGGCGATCTGTGGATCACCGAATATGTGCTGCGCTATGACGGCGCGCCATCGTTCGTCGTCAGCATCATGGAATTCAGCGACGGGCTGGTCGCCCGCGAAACGCAATATTTCGGCGATCCGTTCGAACCCGGACCATCACGCGCCCATCTCGTCGAGCGGATGGACGGCACCACGTCGCCCTGAACGGGCGGCCCGTCAGATCACATATTCGACGGTGGTCATCTGGGTCTGCGCGGCGCGCGCTGCGTTGCGCTTTGTCACCAGTTCGGCATGGAGCGAGGCGACGGTATCGCTCCCGGCGGTCTTGAACAGGAAGGGCAGCACCGCATGAAGCGCGCAGCGTGCGCCGCCCCACATCATTTTCACCCCGAAACGCGAGGCGACGCCGAAATGCTCGGTATAGCTTTCGCCTACCGATTTCGGATGGTCGAGGAACAGGCGGCGGAACATGGCGGGCCTCATCTTTACGCGGGATAGTGCGATATCACGCCTGTGGCCGGTTGCCAGCCTTGTTAGCGATGCTCGCCAGCATATCGGCGGCGAGTTGACTGAGCGTGTCGTCGCGCGCGCCCATCACCACGATCCGGTCACCCGGTCGCGCCTCGGCAACGAGATGCGCCGCCGCGGCGTCGCGCGCCGGGATGTGCAGCGCGTTTCGGCCGGTCGCGGCGACATCGGCGACGATGTCTGCACTGGTCACCTCGCGCTTGACGGTGCCGCCCATATAGACCGGGTCGGGAAGTATCAGCAGGTCGTTCTTGCCGAGCTTTTCCGCCAGGGTCGCGACCAGTTCGCCGCGCATCACCTTGAGCGGGCCATAGCCATGCGGCTGGAACAGAACGAGCAGTCGCCCGGGAAAGGCGTGCAGCGTGTCGAGCGTTGCGGCGATCTTGTCGGGGTTGTGCCCGAAATCGTCGATCACGGCCACGTCATTGGCCTCGCCGACCAGTTCCATGCGCCGCCTCAGCCCGGTGAAGCCGCCGATCGCCTGCGCCGCCTCGACCAAAGGCACGCCCGCCGCGCGCGCCGCGCCGATCGCGGCCAGCGCGTTGGAGACATTGTGGCGCCCCGGCACGTTCAGCGACACGGCGACGGGCGCCGCACCGCGTTCCGACAGGCTGAAGTCGACGCCGAATGGGCGCAGCACCAGGCCGAGCGCGACCAGATCGGCCTCCTGCCCGATCGAGAAGGTCATGCGCCGCTCCGGCGGCAGGGTCATCGCCAGCGCGGCGCCGTCGCCATTGTCCAGGTTGATCACCGCGGTGCCGGCGTGCGCGATGAACGCGCCGAACAGGGCGCGCAACTCGTCGAGCGACTTGTGATCGAGGCTCACATTGTTGAGCACGGCGACCTTGGGCCAGTAGAGCGCGATCGATCCGTCGCTCTCGTCGACCTCGCTGACGAAGGCCTCGCCGTTGCCGACCAGCGCGCTGGCGAATGGGGCATCCGCGCTCGCGAAATTCTTCATCACCGCGCCGTTCATCACGGTCGGGTCGCGCCCGGTCGCATGCAGGATCCAGCCGATCATGCCGGTCACGGTCGACTTGCCCGAGGTGCCGGCCACGCCGATCGGCAGGGGCGATGCGTTGAAGAGCGTGGCGAGCAGTTCGGCGCGGCTCATCCGCTTCGCGCCGACCGCGTCCGCCGCGACGATGTCGGCCACCGTCGACTCGACCGCGGCCGACGCGACCACGATCTGGTCGGGCGAGGTGATGCCGCTGCCGTCCTGCGGGAACAGCGCGACGCCCTTGGCGCGCAGATCGTCGAACTTGGCGGGGAGCCGGTCCTGGTCGAGCGTCCGGTCCGACCCGGCGACCTTCGCGCCCTTGCCGGCGAGGATCATCGCCAGCGGCATCATGCCGCTGCCGCCGATCCCGACGAAGAAGTAGGATTTGCCGTCGTGCATGGCTGGGCGCTATCGCGGGATTCTCAGGTCGGGGCAAGCGAGAGGGTAGTTATGAAGATCGGAATCGTCGCGCCCGGAAGGCCGATCGACCGGCTCATCGCCGATCGCGCTGCGGCGGCCACCGCCTTGTGGTTCCCCGGCACCGATCTCGTCTTCCACCCGCAATGTTTCGAGAGCGACGGCGGGCATTTCGCGGGAACGGATGAAGTGCGCTCCGCTGCGTTTCTCGACTTCGCCAATGATGCCGCGTTCGATGCCCTGTGGTTCGCGCGGGGCGGCTATGGTGCGAATCGTATCCTGCATCGGGTGATCCCCAGTCTTTCGGCGGCAGCGAAGAGCAAGACCTGGTGCGGCTATTCCGATGCCGGTTTCCTGCTCGGCGCGCTCTATGCGGCGAAGATCGGCCATCCGGTCCATGCGCCGCTGGTCAGCGATATCGCCCGGGTCGGGGGCAATGTCTCCTTCGCCCGCACGCTCGCCTGGTTGACCGGGCGAGACAAGGGTGTGCTCGAACCGAGCCTCGGCAGGCAGCCTGCCGTTGCGTTCAACCTGTCGATCCTGAATGCACTGATCGGCACTGAATGGCTGCCGGACCTGAACGGCCATGTGCTGATGATCGAGGAGATTTCCGAGCCGCTCTACCGGGTCGACCGGATGTTGTTCCAGATGGCCCACGCGATGGCGCTGAAGGGACTGGCCGGCGTCCGGCTCGGGCGGGTCAGCGACGTCATCCCCAACGACCCGCCCTTTGTCGGGGGCGCACAGCAGATGATCGAGCGCTGGTGCGGGGAGATGGGCGTGCCGTATCTCGGGCCTGCCGATATCGGCCATGATTCGGACAACAAGGTCGTGCCGTTCGGATCGATCGGGTTCTAATCGGCGGGGGCGACGCTTTTGGGTGTGACGTGCCACAGCACGCCTGAAGGATCGTAGAGATAGGCAACCACCAGTCCCCAGGGCTGGAGCGCCGGCGGGCGGGGCGGCTGGACGCCGAAGCGGCCGGGCAGGTCGAGCGATTGGAGATGCGCCCACCACGCATCCAGGTCGTCGACCAGCAGCTGCATCATGAAATTCTCGGCCCATTCCTTCTGGTAATAATCCTGCAGGATGAAGCCGCCGGCACCGACGCCGAAGATCGCGACGTCCCCGTCGAGCAGCTTGGTGAAGCCGAGTGCCTCATAAAAGGCCTTGCTCAGCGCGAAATCGCGGGCGGGCAGGAAGGGGCGGGCGATTTCGGTGTCGTCGGGCACACGCATCGCTTCGGCTCCTTGGATGTCGCTTCAATCGCGCGGCAACTCGCATATTTCAACCGTGCCGCCGCAATCGAATGCCGGGTTTCCACACAGCAATTCCCGCGCGGCGCCAAGGGTTCCCGCCCTTACGCGAATATATCCAGCGAGATGGCGGGTTGGGTCGGCCGGCTCGCCCTGCTTCCGGAACGTCTCGCCGGGGCCGATCGCACTGCCGCCATCGAACGCCTCGCGCGATCTGAGGAACGAGAAATAGGCTGCCCATTGTTCGGGGGAGGGTCGGGCGAGCATGTCGTCGTGCATCAGCATGATGAAATCGCGCATCATCGTTTCTCCCCAGGTGCTGCGACGTGCCTCATTCGATCAGGCGACTCGGGCAGCCGATCCGCACCAGCGTCTGGTCGGGGTCGCTCAGGGCGAACTCGTACATGCCCCAGGGCTTGTGGGTGGGTTTCTTCTCTTTCTCGATGATCTCGTCGCCGAAGACGGCAGCCAGCGCATCGACATCCTCGGTATAGAGATAGAGGCCGAACGGGTTTCTGCCCGGCACCAGCCAGTCCTCGACCGCCGGCTGGAGATGGATCTCGCCGCCCTTGCCGTCGCTGAGCATGCGATATTCCTCATATCTGCCTGTGCCCTCCGGGTGTCGAAAGCCGAGCCGGTTGTAGAAGGCCTCGGATGCATCGAGGTCGTTGCAGGGCAGGATCGCGGTAAGGCGCTGGGTGTCGGGCATGGGCCTTCAGCCTGATTGAGTCGCGGCAATTAATACGCTATGCGTATTAATATGTCGAGTGTGACCGACCGGGATTCCGATATCGCCCTGATCGCCCGTGCGGTGCTGAAGCTCAGCCGGCGGATGCGCACCGAGGCGCCGTCGGGCGATCTCACGCCGGGCATGATCGGCCTGCTTGCTACGCTCCATCGGGAGGGCGCGATGCCGGGCGTTGCGCTGGCGGCGGCGGAGGGGCTCAAGCCGCAGTCGCTCACGCGCCTGCTCACTATGCTTGAGGAACGGGGGATGATCGACCGGACTCCCGATCTGGAGGATCGCCGCAACCTGACCATCTCGATCTCCGTTCTGGGGCGGCGGTCGCTGCGCTCCGCCATGCAGGAGCGCCGTCGTTGGCTCGCCGGGGCGGTCACCGACCGGCTTTCGCAGGCAGAGCGCCAACAACTGGTCGATGCGGCTCAACTGATGCTTAGAATCGCCCTCTGACTTGCCTATATAGGCCTCGCGTGCATAAGCGCGCGCACCTTCCATCAAGACAGAAAGTATCCCGTGTCCGAGATGTTCCGCATAACGCTGCCCGACGGTTCCGTCCGTGAGGTAGCCCCGGGGACTACCCCGGCGGACATCGCTGCGGCGATCGGTCCGGGCCTGGCCAAGGCGGCGATCGCCGCGCGCGTCGACGGCGATCTGCGCGACATCATGCGCCCGTTCGAAGGCGATGCTCATCTTGCGCTGGTGACCGGGCGCGACGAGGCGGACGCGCTGGAGCTCGCCCGCCACGATTTCGCGCATGTGTTGGCCGAGGCGGTGCAGGCGTTGTTTCCCGGCACGCAGATCACGTTCGGCCCTTCGACCGACGATGGCTTCTATTACGACTTTGCCCCGAAAGACCGGCCCTTCACCGAGGAGGACCTGCCCGCGATCGAGGCGGAGATGCGCAGGATCATCGCCGCCGACAAGCCGCTTCGCCGCGAGGTCTGGAGCCGTGCCGATCTGATCAAGCGCTGGCGCGAGCAGGGCGAGAGCTTCAAGGCCGAATGGGCTGCCGAGCTGCCCGAGCATGAGGAGCTGACGGTCTATTGGTCGGGCGGCGACTGGCTCGATATGTGCCGCGGCCCGCACCTCGCTTCGACCGGCAAGCTCGATCCGCAGGCGTTCAAGCTCACGCGCGTCTCGGGTGCCTATTGGCGCGGCGACCAGAGCAATGCCATGCTCAGCCGTATCTATGGCACCGGTTGGCTGAACAAGAAGCAGCTCGACCAGCACATCTTCCGCCTGGAAGAGGCGGCCAAGCGCGACCATCGCAAGATCGGCCAGGAGATGGACCTGTTCCACCTCCAGTCCGAAGCGCAGGGCTCGGTGTTCTGGCACCCCAAGGGCTATATCCTGTGGCGGCAGCTCGAGGCCTATATGCGCCGCCGGCTGGATGCGTCGGGCTATGTCGAGGTGAAGACGCCGCAGCTGATGGACGCACGCCAGTGGGAGCAGTCCGGTCACTGGGGCAAATACCGCGAGAACATGTTCGTGGTGCCGGACGAGATTCCCTCGACCGATGACGAGGCGCCGATCCTGTCGGGCACGTCCGACCTGATGGCGCTGAAGCCGATGAACTGCCCGGCGCACATCCTGATCTTCCGGCAGGGCATTAAGAGCTATCGCGATCTTCCGATCCGGATGGCCGAGTTCGGCTGCTGCCACCGTAACGAGCCGCATGGCGCGCTGCACGGCATCATGCGCGTGCGCCAGTTCACCCAGGACGACGCGCATATCTTCGCTCGCGAAGATCAGCTGATCGACGAGATCCAGGCGTTCTGCGACCTGCTCGACAGCGTCTATCGCGATCTCGGTTTCGAGAAATACGCGATCAAGCTGGCGCTGCGCCCGGACAATCGCTTCGGCGACGATGCGATGTGGGACCGGGCCGAGCAGATACTGCGCGACGCGGTCCAGGCAACGGGCCGCGCGACCGAGGAATATGGCTGGGAAGAATTGCCGGGCGAGGGTGCCTTTTATGCGCCTAAGCTCGAATTCCACCTGACCGACGCGATCGGCCGCACCTGGCAGGTCGGCACGATCCAGGCCGACACGGTTCTGCCCGAACGACTCGACGCCAGCTATGTCGGCGAGGATGGCAATCGCCACCGCCCGGTGATGCTCCACCGCGCCATTCTCGGCACGTTCGAGCGCTTCATCGGCATCCTGATCGAGCATCATGCCGGCCGCTTCCCGCTCTGGCTTTCGCCGGTGCAGGCCGTCGTGGCGACGATCGTCTCGGACGCGGACGACTATGCGAAGGTGGTCGCGGACAAGCTCGCGGCGGCCGGCCTGCGCGTCGAAACCGACCTGCGCAACGAGAAGATCAACTATAAGGTGCGCGAGCATAGTCTTGCGAAAGTCCCGAATCTGCTCGTCGTCGGCAAGCGCGAGTCCGAGGAAGGTACCGTCGCGCTGCGTCAGCTTGGCAGCGACCGGCAGCAGATATTGAGCCTCGATGAGGCGATCGCGATGCTGAAGAAGGGGGCGACGCCGCCTGATCTGTAACATGTTCCCGGCGAAAGCCGGGGACATCTTCCCCAAGACGTGAAAAATCACTATATCGCCCTGTCCAACCACCAAGGAGCAGTACCTATCCGTCCTCCCATGATCCGGCGCCCGCAAGGGGCGCCCGTGCCGCTCAACGGCCCCCGCTTCAACGAATTCATTGTCTCGCCCAAGGTCCGCGTGATCGATCAGGACGGCGAGAACCTAGGTGTAATGTACACCCGTGAAGCGATGGAGCAGGCGCAGAGTGTGGGGCTCGACCTCGTCGAAGTGTCGCCCAATGCGGATCCGCCCGTCGCGAAATTCCTCGACGTCGGCAAGTTCAAGTACGAGGCGCAGAAAAAGGCGAACCTCGCCCGCAAGTCGCAGAAGACGCAGGAGATCAAGGAGATCAAGATGCGTCCGAACATCGACGATCACGACTACGACACCAAGATGAAGAAGGTGATCGAGTTCATCGGCGAAGGCGACAAGGTCAAGATCACGCTGCGTTTCCGCGGCCGCGAGCTCAGCCACGGTCAGCTCGGCATGGCCCTTCTTCAGCGGGTCCAGGCCGATGTGGTCGAAACCGCCAAGGTCGAAGCCTATCCGCGCATGGAAGGCCGTCAGATGCTGATGGTTCTCGCGCCCAAGTAACAGACCGGCAATATTATTTTTCTCCGCGGCGGCAGCGCTGCCGCGGAACTTTCCGGGCGACCGCGCCCACTCTCAGCATTCCGTAGCGTAAGCTCCTCGGCCAATGGGACCGGGCCGGGCCTTTTGTTGTTTGTCTGCATCACAGATCTTCAAAAAACCGATTTCGCGCCATCTATGTATGGACGAATACGCCTGCGCGGCTATCCGATGAGGATACCCAATACTCAAAAAACAAAATTGGAGAGAGTGTCGCAATGCGTAAATCCGCGTACCTGCTGTCTGTCGCCGCCATCGCGTTCGCCGTACCCGCCTTTGCGCAGGACGCCCCGACCACCCCGCAGCCCGAGACCCGGGCTGCTTCCCAGGATACCGCCGATACTGCCGCCGAAGAGAGCGGCTCCGACATCATCGTGACGGCGACCCGCCGTGCCGAACGCCTGTCCGACGTGCCGATCGCGGTGTCGGCCGTAGGCCAGCAGGCGCTGCAGAATTCGGGCGCGACCGACATCCGCGCACTGGCGCAGCTTGCGCCGTCGCTGCTCGTCTCTTCCACCGGCAGCGAGGCCAACGCCTCGGCCCGCGTTCGCGGCATCGGCACGGTCGGCGACAATCCCGGCTTGGAAAGCTCGGTCGCCGTGTTTGTCGATGGCGTCTATCGCAGCCGCACTGGCTCCGGCCTCAACGATATCGGTGAGGTCGACCGGATCGAAGTGCTGCGCGGCCCGCAGGGCACGCTGTTCGGCCGCAATGCCAGCGCCGGCCTGATCAACGTCATCACCAAGGCGCCCGCTTTCGACTTCGGTGGCTATGGCGAGGCGAGCTACGGCAATTACAACAATATCCGCGTCGCCGGTGCGGTCACCGGGCCGATCAGCGATACGCTCGCCTTCCGCATCGACGGCGTCTACGGCAAGCGTGACGGCTTCTATTACGACACGGTCAACAAGACCGATTACAACGACCGCAACCGAACCTTCGTGCGTGGCCAGTTGCTGTTCCAGCCGAGCTCCGACCTGTCGATCCGTATCATCGGCGACTATACCTATCGCAACGAGAAGTGCTGCGGCGCGGTCTATGTCGATCTTCGCGAGAAGACCGATCCGACCCCGGGCGTGCCCGGTGACTATGCCGTTTCGGCGACCAACCGTATCGTCGACATCATGACGAGCATGGGCGCCGTCTTCCCAAGCGCGAACGATCCGTACAATCGCCGCATCGCCAACAGCCCGGGTCGCGCCTACAGCAACGTGACCAAGGATTATGGCGGCTCCGCCCAGATCGACTGGAATCTCGGCGGCGCCTCGCTGACCTCGATCACCGCCTATCGCGAGTATAAGTCGGGCGGCGCGTCCGACATCGACTATGGCAGCCTCGACATCGGCTACCGTCCGGCCGACGGCAATAATTACCGCCAGTTCCATACCTTCAGCCAGGAACTGCGGCTGAACGGTTCGGCCTTTGGCGACAAGCTCGACTGGCTGATCGGCGGTTATTACAGCCGCGAGGACCTGCAGGTCGTCGATAATCTGAAGTTCGGCACTCAATATGGCATGTTCGCGGCGTGTCGCGTCGTATCCAACCTCAGCCCATTGGCGGTGCTGCGTGATCCGACTGCGCCGGGCTGCCTAAGCGCGGCCGGCATCTTTACCCTGAACAATGCGCTGGGCACGGCGGCGCCGCTTGTCATCGGCAACATCAACCGGCTGAGCACGCTCAACGACCTCGGCACGATCCGTGACGTCTATAACCAGCGCAGCGAGAATTTCGCGGCGTTCACGCACAATATCTTCAAGGTCACCGACCGGCTGAGCATCACCCTCGGCGCGCGCTACACGCACGAGAAAAAGGACTTCAACGCCAGCTTCCAGAACAACAACACTGTCTGCCCGGCGCTTCAGGCAGGCACCGCACAGGGTGGCTTGGGCGGGCTGCTGGCCAATCCGGCGCTGGCATCGACCGCGGCCGGCATCATCACCCTGGGCTGCACCGGCAATTCGACCATCGGGTTGAACGGCAAGACGATCAGCGACAAGCTGAGTGAGGGTGAACTGACCGGCACCGGCGTCATCTCGTACAAGCCGGTCGACGGGCTGATGGTCTATGCGAGCTATTCGCGCGGCTACAAGGCGGGCGGCTATAATCTCGACCGTTCGGATCTTGGCCCGGCCTATCTGGCATCGACCGCAGCGAGCCCGAATGCGGCGCTGCTGCGCTTCGATCCGGAAACGGTCAATTCCTACGAAGTCGGCTTCAAGTACAGCTCGCGCCGCTTCACGCTGAACGTTGCCGGTTTCCGTCAGGAATTCAGTAATTTCCAGCTCAACACGTTCAACGGCACCAACTATATCGTCCAGAATATCGGGTCGTGCAAAAACAGCCTGAACGGTGCGGACGGCGACAACAGCGCCGCGACCGGAACCTGCACCGCCGGCGTGAAGTACGGCGTGCTGTCGCAGGGCATCGAGATCGAGGCCGGGCTGTACCCGGCTCGCAACTTCGCGGTGAACCTGGGCTATACGCTGGCCGATACCAAGTACCGGAACAACCTGGTCGGCAGCAAGGCGGGCGAGGCGCTCGATCCGTTCCTTGCGCTTCTGCCGGGCCAGCAGATGTCGAACGCACCGCGCAATGTGGTGACCATGTCGACCAGCTGGACGCCGGATATCGGGACGACCGGCATGTCCGCCCTGTTCTATGTCGATGGCCGCCTCAGCTCCGACTACAACACGGGGTCCGATCTGTTCGCCGAGAAGGAGCAGGACGGCTATTTCCTGATGAATGCGCGTGTCGGCATTCGCGGAGCCGACCAGAACTGGAGCCTGGAACTTTGGGCGCAGAACCTGCTCAACACTCAATATCAGCAGGTCGCGTTCAACGCGCCGTTCCAGGGCGCCGGATCGCAGTCCCAGGTGCAGAAGTTCGGTGCGCCGGCTTTTGCGACGGGGAACCAGATCTTCTCCGCCTTCCTCGCCGAGCCGCGCACCTACGGTGTGACCCTGCGCAAGCGTTTCTGATCGGAGGGGGCAGCGGTGGCGTTTCGGCGCCACCGCTGCATTTCTTTTTGCCGACGAGAAGAAAGAGCGCTGACTGCGTGGTGTTCTAGGCTCGGAACCGAGCGGTTTGAATCAGGCCGCTGCAGGCGGTTCCCACAGTTCGATCGTATTGCCCTCCGGATCATGGATGCGGGCGAACTGGCCGACCGACGGGTCGTTCCATTCGGCCTTGGTGATGACCTCGATCCCGGTGGCGTTGAGCTGTTCGAGCAGGGAATCGAGATCGCTGACACGCAGGTTGAGCATCCATTGCTTGTCGGCGGCGAAATAGTCGGTGTCGGCCTTGAACGGGGCGAAGACGACTGGGCCGCCTTCAGCCTTCCAGGTCCATTCGTCGGCCGTGCCTTCACCCGAGGCGACACAGCCCGCGCCGACGTTCAGATGCTCGCGATACCAGGCCGACAGCGCGTCCGGATCGGCCGAGCGAAAGAACAATCCTCCAATTCCCAGTACCGGCATGTCGATTCTCCTTGTGGTCAGGCGGCTTCCTTCACAGGTGTGCCCGCAGCCGCGTCGAGCAGGCGCTTCTCGATTGCCTTGAGACGCGGCCCGCCCGCGATCTTGTCGCCGGTCAGGTCGGTCAGGTAGAAGGTATCGACCGCGCGCTCGCCATAGGTGGCGACATGCGCCGAGTGGATCGTCACCTTCGACTGGAACAGCGTGTGCGCAAGCTGGTGAAGCAGCGCCGGTCGGTCGCGCGCATTCACCTCAATCACGGTGAAGCGGTTCGAGGCGCGGTTGTCGATCAGCACATTGGGCGCAATGTCGAAAGCCTCGGCCCGGGCGCGGGGCAGGGGCTTCGCCATCAGCCGGTCAGCGAGCTTGGAGCGGTTGGCCAATGCATCCTCGATCGCGTTCTTCAGCCGGTTGAGCTGCCCCGCATCGTCGAACGGGCGGCCGACCGGATCCTGGACCAGGAAATTGTCGAGCGCCATGCCGTCACGCGTGGTGTGGATCCGCGCGTCGATGATGTTGCCGCCGGCAATGCTGATCGCGCCGGCGATGCGGTAGAACAGGCCAGGATGATCGGCGGCATAGACGGTGACGAGCGTCGCGCCGCGTTCCGGATAGACCTGCGCCGCGATGAACAACTGGGCCGAGCCGGCATCGTCGATGATCCGGGCGTTGCGGATAAGCACGTCCTCGGGCTCGGCAACCCAATAGGGTTCGGGCAGCCGCTTCACCAGCGCGGCGAAACGCGCATCGTCCCAGCCCAGCGCTGCCTGCAGCGCCTCCTGCTTGGCGGCGATGCGCTCGCTGCGGCCCTTCTGCTTGTGGCCGAGGCGCAGCACCTCCTCCGCGGATTCGTACAGGTCGGAGAGGAGCTGGCGTTTCCAGCCGTTCCACACGCCCGGCCCGACCGCGCGGATATCGACGACGGTGAGCGCGAGCAGCAGGCGCAGGCGCTCCGGGCTCTGCACGATCTCGCAGAAATCGAGGATCGTCTTGAAATCCGACAGGTCGCGCTTGAACGCGGTCGCCGACATCAGCAGGTGCCAGCGCACCAGCCAGGCGACTGTCTCGGTTTCGGCCGGGGTGAGGCCGAAGCGCGGACCGAGCCGGTGTGCGACCTCTGCACCGAGCAGCGAATGGTCGCCGCCGCGGCCCTTGGCGATGTCGTGCAGCAGCACCGCGACATACAGCACGCGACGCGACACGATCTGCTTCATGATCGCGGCGGAAAGCGGGTGATCCTCGTTTAGTTCGCCCCGTTCGATCTTCGCGAGCAGGCCGATCGCCCGGATGGTGTGCTCATCGACGGTATAGTGGTGGTACATGTCGAACTGCATCTGCGCGACGACCTTGCCGAAGTCGGGCACGAACCGTCCGAACACGCCGGCCTCGTTCATCCAGCGCAAGACGGTTTCGGGATCGCGCGGGCTCGTCAGCACGTCCAGGAACAACGCGTTCGCTTGCGGATCGCGGCGGATATCGTCGGCCAGCTTCGCGTCGCGCGCGGCAGCGCGCATGGCGAGCGGATGGATTTCCATGTGGTGCTTGTCGGCCAGCGCGAACATTTCGATCAGGCGGATCGGGTTCTTCAGGAAGAAATCGTCCGAAGGAATGGCGAGCCGGCCGCGATCGACGGTGAAGCCGTGGAGCTTGCCCGGTGCGCGGCGGAGCGTGGGCAGGCCGAAGCGGCGACCGCGCGCCGCGAACTTCTCGTCGAGATGCGCGAGGAACACCCCCGTGAGGTCGCCGACCGTTTTGGCCTGCAGGAAGTAATATTGCATGAAGCGCTCGACGTTCGATTTGCCGGGGCGGTCGGCGAACCGCATCCGCTCGGCGATCTCGCGCTGCAGGTCGAAGGTCAGCCGATCCTCGGCACGGCCGGCGATGCTGTGCAGGTGGCAGCGCACCGCCCAGAGGAAATTCTCGGCGCGGTGGAAGAGCCGGTATTCGGCGCGGCTGAGCAGGTCGGCCTCGACCAGCTGGGCGGGCTCGCTGACGTTATAGGCGTATTTGCCGATCCAGAAGAGCGTGTGCAGGTCGCGCAGGCCGCCCTTGGCTTCCTTGACGTTGGGCTCGACGACATAGCGCGTGTCGCCCATCTTCTTGTGGCGCACGTCGCGCTCGGCGAGCTTGTCGGCGATGAACTGGCGTGCGGTGCCGGCCTGCACCTCGGCGCGGAACTTGGCGGCGGCCTCGTCGTACAGCGCCATGTCGCCCCAGACGTAGCGCGCCTCGAGCAGGGCAGTGCGGATGGTCACGTCGCTCTTGGCCTGGCGTACCATCTCGTCGAGCGAGCGGCTGCTATGGCCGACCTTCAGGCCGAGATCCCATAGCGCGTAGAGCATGGTCTCGATCACCTGCTCGGTCCAGCCGGTCTGCTTCCAGGGGGTGAGGAAACCGATATCGATGTCCGAATACGGGGCCATCTCGCCGCGGCCATATCCGCCGACGGCGATGAGGGTGAGGCGTTCGGCGGCGGTCGGGTTGCTCAGGCGGTAGAGGCGGGTGACGGTGAAGTCGTAGAGCAGGCGCAGGATCTGGTCGGTCAGGAACGCCTGGCCGGCAGCGGCCTCGAGCCCGCGTGAAGGATATTCGATCAGCCGGCGGCCGATCTCCGCGCGGCCCGCGTCTAGCGCCGTCTTCAGGATGTCGGTCGCGGCCCGGCGGAGCGCGAGCTTGTCGTCCCCCTCCAGCGCGGCAAGCGCGTCGGAGAGCGTGCGGCGATCGATGATCGCGCGGCGATGGGGAAGGGTGTCGAAGCGGCCGGTCATGAACGGGAGATAGGGGCTTCGCGGGACATCGTCACCTGTTTAGCGCCGCCGGCAGTGCCGCCTAACGGCCTGTTAATGGAACGCGGATATGTCCTTGAATTCAGGAGCATAGTTTGATGCATATCAAGTCCAGGCCATGTACCGGCTGCCAGTCCGGCCAGGAGGATTTCGGGCTGGTGATGGCGTTCCAGCCGATCGTCGATATCACATCCGGCTTGCCCTTTGCCTTTGAGGCCCTGGTGCGGGGGCCGAACGGCGAAAGCGCCGGCGATGTGCTGGCCGAGGTAACCGACGAAACGCGCTATGCCTTCGACCAGCAGTGCCGGGTGGCGGCGATCGAGCAGGCGGTGGCGGCGGGCATCCTGCAAACCGATGCGAAATTGTCGATCAACTTTCTGCCCAATGCGGTCTATTCGCCGGTGGCGTGCATCCAGTTGACGCTGAAGACGGCAAAGGCGACGCAGCTCCCTACGGGACGGCTGATCTTCGAGTTTACCGAGAATGAGCGGATCGCGGACACGGCGCATCTCCAGAATATCGTCGAGACCTACAAGAAGATGGGTTTCGCCACCGCGATCGACGATTTCGGAGCCGGACATGCGGGTCTGGGGCTGCTGGCCAAGTTCCAGCCGGATATCATCAAGCTCGATATGGAATTGATCCGCGGCATCGACGCTAGCCTGCCGCGGCGGCTGATCGTCGACGGGGTGGTCCGCATGGCGCGGGCGCTCGACATCGGGGTCATTGCCGAGGGCATCGAAACGGTCGGCGAGCTGGAGGTGCTCAAGGCGCTCGGGGTGCGTCATATGCAGGGTTACCTGCTCGCGCGGCCGGCGCTGCGCGCGCTGCCGGTCGCGACCCTCCCGGGAGAAGGCGAGGCGTCGGCGATCAACGGTTAGGCGCCGCAAGGCCGCGGCACCGAGGGCGCGGATATGGGCGTGGCCGAGCGCGTGTCATGAATCGCGTGCCAGCGCCTTCAATTTGTACAGCACGTCCAAGGCATCCCGGGGCGCGAGGGAATCGACGTCGATCGAGTCCAGTTCCGCCCTGAGCGTGTCGACACTGTCCTCGACTTCCGCAGCCATGGCGGCGAACAGGGGCAGATCGTCGAGGCCCGCCGCAAGGCCGCCGGTCTTCGCCCTGCCGGCTTCCAGCTTGGCGAGCACCGCCTTGGCGCGGGCGATCGTCACCGGCGGAAGACCCGCCAGCCGGGCGACCGCGAGGCCATAGCTGCGATCCGCCGGGCCTTCGGTGACCTCGTGCAACAGGACCAGCTCGCCCTTCCATTCGCGGGCGCGGACATGGTGGAGGGTCAGCGCCTCGCAGCGCTCCGCCAGGCGGGTCAGCTCGTGATAATGGGTGGCGAACAGGCAGCGGCAGCGATTGTCCTCATGGATCGCCTCGACCACGGCCCAGGCGATGGCGAGGCCGTCATAGGTGGAGGTGCCGCGCCCGACCTCGTCGAGGATGACGAAGCTCTTCGGCGTCGCCTGCGCCAGGATCGCGGCGGTCTCGACCATCTCGACCATGAAGGTCGAGCGGCCACGCGCGAGATTATCCGACGCGCCGACACGGCTGAACAGCCGGTCGACCAGGCCGAGTTTCGCCGCGGTGGCGGGGACATAGGCACCGGCCTGGGCAAGCACCGCGATCAGTGCGTTCTGGCGCAGGAAGGTCGATTTACCGCCCATGTTCGGGCCGGTGACGAGCCAGAGGCGTGAGTCCTCGGAGAGCTTGCAGTCATTCGCCACGAAGCGCTCGCCGCGTGCCGCCAGCGCATTCTCGACCACGGGATGGCGGCCGCCCTCGATCTCGAAACAGTTGTGCTCGACCAGGGCCGGGCGGGTCCAGCCGCCCTCGGCGGCGCGTTCGGCAAGGCCGGCGGCGACATCCAGGCGGGCGAGCGCATCGGCCGTCGCGGCTACGGCCTCGCGCCGGTCGAGTGCGGCGGAGGTCAGATCTTCGAGATGCGACGCCTCGGCGGCAAGGGCGTGTGCGCCGGCCTGCGTCACCTTCATCGCCACGTCGTGCAGGGCAGGCGCATTGAAACGGACCACGCCGGCGAGCGTCTGGCGGTGGGTGAAGCCGCTGTCCGCCTTCATCAGCGGATCGGCGGCGCGGGCCGGCACCTCGATATGATAGCCGAGCACACCGTTATGGCGGATCTTGAGCACGGAGACGCCGGTCTGGGCGCGGAACTCCGCCTCCAGCGCGGCGATGGCCCGCCTGCCGCCCGCGCCGGCATCGCGCAGATCGTCGAGCGCGGCGTCATAGCCCTCCGCGATATAGCCGCCGGCCGAGGCGTCGATCGGCGGCGAGGGGACGAGCGCGCGGGCGAGCAGATCGATCAGCGCGCCATGGCCGCGAAGCTGCGGCGCGAGGTCGGCGAGCAGGGCGGGGGGCTGGTCGATGCGGTCGAGCCGTTCGCCGAGCTTCCACGCGCCATCGAGTCCGTCGCGGAGCTGGCCGAGATCGCGGGGGGAACCGCGCCCGGCGGCGAGGCGGCCGATCGCGCGGCCGATATCGGGCAGGCTGCGCAGGGTCGAGCGAAGCGCCTCGCGCAGGCCGCTATCGTCGTGGAGCAGCTGGACGAGATCGAGCCGTGCCTCGATCCGGGCGCGATCGACCAACGGCGCGCCGATATCGGCGGCCAGCGCGCGGGCGCCGGCGCCGGTGACGGTGCGATCGACCGCGTCGAGCAGGCTGCCTTTGCGCTGGCCGGACGCGGTGGCGGTCAGTTCCAGGCTCTCGCGGGTCGCGCCGTCGATCGCCATCTGCTGCGTGGCCTGGAGCAGGCGTGGCGGGCGGAGAAAGGGCAGGGCGCCCTTGGCGGTATGATCGAGATAGGCGACGAGCCCGCCGGCCGCGGCGAGCCCCGCACGGCTGAACTGGCCGAAGCCGTCGAGCGTGGCGACGCCGAACAGCGCCTTGAGCCGCGCTTCGCCGCCCGTGCTGTCGAATTCGGTGCGGGGGCGGAGCGTGGTCGCCGCCTCGGCAAAAGCGGTGGTCTCGGCGGCAATCGTCTCCGCCGGGGCGAGCCGGGCAAGTTCGGCGCCGAGCCCGGCGGCGTCGGTCTCGATCAGCTCGAACCGGCCGGTCGAGACATCGGCGGCGGCGATGGCGACGCCGCCCGTGCTGTCGCCGCCCCTCACTTCACCGATCGCGACGCACCAATTGGCGGTGCGGGCGTCGAGCAGCGCCTCCTCGGTGAGGGTGCCCGCCGTCACCACCCGGATGATCGCGCGGGAGACGAGCGCCTTGGAGCCCATGCGCGCCCTGGCCTCGGCCGGGCTCTCGGTCTGCTCGGCGATGGCGACGCGGTGGCCGGCCTTGATCAGCCGGGCCAGGTAACCCTCGGCGGCATGGATCGGCACGCCGCACATCGGGATCGGCACGCCTTCATGCTCGCCGCGTGCGGTGAGCGCGATGTCGAGCACGGCCGCGGCGATCTTCGCATCCTCGAAGAACATCTCGAAGAAGTCGCCCATGCGGTAGAAGAGCAGGCAATCCTCGGCATCGGCCTTCAGCGCGAGATATTGCGCCATCATGGGAGTCGGGGCGGTGGAGGGAGCGGGCATCGTCGGCTGGGTAGCGGGATTTTTGCGTGTCGTCATGGGGCCTGTGACCGGGCGACGGGGGATTTTGCAGTGATGGTGTTGGAGGGCGTGATCGCTACGTAGTGAAGGGGTTGAAGGCGACCATCACGGCAGCCCGGTCGTCTCAGCCGTCGCAAAGGCCGCGCACGACGAGCGCCACCCGCTCGTCACGCGCGCCGGGCCTGATCCGGCCCGAATGTTCCAGTGCGGCCAGCCCATGAAGGGCCGCCCAGAATGTTTCGGTCACGACCTCGACATCGCCCTTTGACGGCGAGATGACGTCCGCCAGTGCCGCAAAGGCCTGCTTCAACTCCGGCTGGGTGTCGGCTTCGGCGAAGCGCAGGCCGGTCGGCATGGTGAACATCGCCTCGTACAGCGCCGGTTGCTCGCGGGCGAAGGCGAGATACGCCGTGGCGACCCTCCCGAGCGCGTTCAGGCGATCGGTCGATCCGTGCGCCGCCTGCCGAAGCGCCAGGGCCAGATCCCGAAAGCCCTGAACGGCGACTGCCGTCACGATCGCGTCCCTGTTGTCGAAATGGGCGTAGAGCACCGGCTGGCTGTACTCGATCTCCTCGGCAAGGCGGCGGATCGTGACGGCACCCCATCCTTCATTCTCCGCGATCTGGCGTGCAGCCGCGGTGATGCGCTGCTCCCGCTCGGCCCGTTCCCTGCCTTTCCGCTCCGCAATGCCCAATGGTCGACCCTCCCAATCCGGATGCGCGGCATAGCATATGGATCGCGACTTGTTTATCTAGCAATGCTAGATTATATAGTAGCGATATAAAGGGGGCGCAGATGCATTGGTTCTCACTCGGGGTAGCGTTGCTGGTTACAGTCGGGATCATCTCGATCGGCATCCTGTATCTCTGGAACCCGCTCTCGGCGGCGGAGAGCTTCGGCCTCCCGCTCCCAGAAAAGGGCGCAAACATCGTCTGGTGGCTCCGCTTGAAGGGCGTGCGCGATATGGTCTCGGGGATGGTCGTGCTGGCCATGATGATGTGGGGCGGGCCCCGAATGCTCGGCATGGTGCTGTTGATCGAAGCGTTCATCCCGCTGGGGGATATGTCGCTCATTCTTGCCGCGAAGGGCTCGACCAGCCGTGCCTTCGGCGTTCATGGCCTCACCGCAGCGCTGATGATCCTGGCGGCGATCCCCCTGATGGCGGGAGTGGCGTGAGATGTACCACAGCCTGTCGATCTGGTTCCTTGTCGCCGCCTTCTTCGGTGCGGGGCTGTTCAACGCGATCGGAACGCCCGCGACACAGAACAGCTTTGTCCGCTGGGGATATCCCCGCTGGTGGTGTCGCGTGACCGGTGCGCTCGAGATGGCGATTGCGGTCCTGATCGCCCTTCCCGTCACGCGCGGGGCAGGCCTGATCCTGGGCGCAGTCGTGATCGCGGCGGCGGCGTTGACCGTCCTGCGCCATCGCGAGTTTTCTCACCTTGCCCCGCTCGGCGTCTTCGCCGCCCTGCTCCTGCTGGCTCGACTGTCCTCCTGAACCCTTCGCGGCGTCGCCATTTTTACCTGCCGAACCATGCGAGGCTATCGATCGTCATCGCGCGCTCCTGAGTCCGGAATTGAACGGGAGGCGGCCTGGGGCGGGGCGGGCGCTTTCCGAGATGTCAGTAGCGATGTCCGCCGGATCGAACCGGCACTTGCGCCTTTCCCCTCCGCCAGTGTCAGGCGAACGACCAAGTGAACTTGATAATATAGTTGATGGCGATGTTGGCCGGGCGGGTTTCGTGCGGGCTGGTGCCGACCGGCTGCCCCGATTCCGGCGTCGATACCGGGCCGCCGGTCGTTTGCGCTGCCGGCACGGCCGGGCCGCCGGGCGCCGCGCCGGGCTCGCCGCCGGCCGGCTGGGCGGTCGCTTCATAGCCGTGTCCATGATCCTGAAGCGCGCCGCGCTGAGTCGATCCGACGCCGTCCTGGGTGCCGCCCGGCGCCGCCGTCCTGGCCGCTGCATCGGGATCGTTCCCGCTGCCGTTATCGACGCCGCGCAGGAAGGTGCCGCGATAGTCGGGGATGTTGAACACGCTACCCCCGCCGCCATAGAGATAGCCGAGCGCCGCGAAGAGCTCGGGATAATGGGCGATCTGCAGCGCGCGTCCGTCGCATAGCATCCAGCCCCACGCCTCTATCGGTACCGCGCCCGGACCCGCGCCGGGACCGATCCCGCCGGCATAAGCGGAAACCGCGCCCACCGGCAGGTCGCTGCCGCGCGGGTGGGCGGGCATCGACGGCGGGAAAGGGGGAATGGCCATGCAGGTGCCTCCGGGAGGAAAGCCCGAGCATCGTCGGGGACGGGAGGAGCGTCAACCGGCGAGGCCCCGCAGCAGCCCGCCGCACCTGTACCCCAGATTACCGCTCCGTTCAGCAACCCGATGCGATTGCGGGCATATTCCTACCAGCGCCCGACTTGGCGGGCAGGAAGGACCAGACGATGAAGATCTCACACATCTTTGCCGCAGCCGGACTGGCGGCTGCGTCCCTCACCATCAGCACGAGCGCCGACGCACAGCGATGGGGTCATCGTGGTGGCGGCTGGCATGACGGCTATCGCGGCGGTGGCTGGCATGGCCGGGATTATCGCGGCTATGGCGATTATCGCGGTTATCGCGGTTATCGTGGCTACTCGCATGGACCGCGTTATCGGCCGTACCGCTATTCGCGCTGGCGCGGCGGTTATGCCTGGCGCGGGCCGCGCTGCTGGACCGAATGGCGGCACGGATACCGGGTTCGCATTTGCCGCTGACGCATGGGCCGGCGGGATGAGTGGGGCCCGCCGGTTCAGCGCGAGCGGCGGTGCGGAAATCGCGCCGGTACGGGCATATATCGTAGAGCCCCAATGTTGCGTTGCTCGTTTTGGGAGTGCGACAAATGCGTTCGTTGCGAGCCCTGATCGGAGATAGTAGCGCAATTACAGGAATGTTGGGATTGACCGGGCGTGGCCCTGGAAAACCCAACCAGGAGCATCTGAAGGCACACCCGCCGCTCAAGATTTATGCTCGCCCTGTGAGCGGGGTTACTGAGAGGCGACATCGGCGTCTGCAGCGCAAGCTCGGGTCGCGGCGGCGTTGAACTCAGCGGCTGTGCCGCGCGATCTTCTCGCCCGGACCAACCCGATCAAGACGGTCGGCGAAGCCGAGCCGAACATCGCGCGCAAGGGCTAAACGCGCCGCGTGCAACGGCTACCGACGCTCCGGCGTTGTGGCGGGATCGGGGGAGGCTCGGCGGTCCCCTGTCAAGTCCGTTGTCACGGGAAAACGAGGAGAGAAGAGATGCTCAGTCTTCGATTTCGCACCGCGCTGCTGTTGTGCGTCGCGAGCGTGCCCGCGGTTCCGGCTGCCGCGCAGGTGACCGGCGTGTTCGACATGGGCCAATTGACCGGTTCGCTCAGCCTGGACGGCGTCACCCAGTCCGAGGAACGGCGCTCGCACACCGGTCGTTCCGCGACATCGGCACCGCGCCGCGGTGCGCCCGTCACCCGCACGCGGCTGACCTATCGGCCCGACGCCGCGCTGCGCCAGAAGCATTTCGCGCAGTTCGTCGCCAAGGCGCGGCAACAGGATCCGGCGGGCGCGGCCAAATTGCAGCAAGTGCTCGCCAACGAAAACGTGATCGGCAAGGTCCAGGCGGGAATCGCGCCGTACGGCATGTCGACCAACAATGTCGCCGACGCATCGGCGGTGTATCTCGCTTATGCGTGGATGGCGACGCGCGCCGACGATCGCGACCCGACGCGCGCGCAGATGCTCGGGCTGCGAAACCAGCTCGCTGCCGCCATGGCGACCAACCCCGGCTTCGCCAGCGCGAGCGACGCGGTCAAGCAGGAGGTGGCCGAGGCCAATCTCATCCAGGGACTGATGGCCGGCCAGCTCGCCGCGCTGGCCAAGCGCGATCCGGCGAACCGCGGCAGGATCCGCACTGCCGTCGCGCAGGGCGCACGGTCGAGTTACGGCCTCGATCTGCTCTCGCTCAACCTTACGGCGCAGGGTTTGCGGCCTTGACGATTGCCGCGAACGTGCCGGCTAGCGTTGCGATTACGGTGTCGCGGTGCAATGCGGCGGATAGGGTGCCATCGAAGGAGCGGCGGCTGCGATGAATATCGCGATCGGCGTGAGCGCGCCAGGCCTCGGCACGGTCGTCGATCTGGCGATCGCGAGCCCGTCCGCCGGCTGGCTCACGAACTCGCGTCGAGCTTGAGTGGTGAACCCGATCCGCGCACGCAATCGTGAGCGAGTAGGAAGTTCCGCAGCCCCACTCGCTGCGCGAGTGGATCGACTGCCTTGGCGCCAGGGGATTTGCGGCAAAGGCCGCGGCCACATACGAACTCGAGCTTCAATTGGCATGAGATCGGCAAGAAAGGAATGATCATGGTTCGACTAGCTGTATGCTTTCTCATGGCGCTGGCCGGCATGGCGTCGACGCCCGCTGCGGCGCAGGGCATCACGCAAACCGACCGCGCAGCCATCGAAAATAGAATTAGCGCCTTCGACAAGATGATGCGGGAGGGGCGGTCGGGCGACAGCCTCGACTTCGTTCCTCCGCGTTTACTCGACGTGATCGCAAAGAAATTCGGCTTGTCGTCAGCCGATGTGAAGCCGTCATTCAGGCAACAGGTCACCGAGGCGATGAAGCACGTGAAAATCGTCTCGTTCCGAATGGTCTTGAGTAGTGCGACGGCAGGGGTCACGTCTGACAAGAGCAGGAACTACATGTTGATCCCGACCGAAACCGTCGTTGAAGTGCCTGGAACCGGGCGGCTCCGGAGCAAGTCGTCGACTCTCGCTTTCCAGGAAAACGGCATTTGGTACCTCGTCCGCATAGACGAGGCTGAGCAAGCACTCGTCCTGCGCGAAGCATATCCCGAGTTTGCAGGCGTGGAATTCCCGGCCGGATCCACGACACCCATCAATTGATCAGAGCCCTTGCGCGGTCACACAATCCTCCGGATGGGGGCACCACCGGCCGGGATCAGGCGGCCGGTGGCGGAGACGACGACATCCAGCCTGCCGAAGATCAGCCAGCCTATGGTAAAGGCAAGCGCGGCAAGCAGCACCCAGGTCGTCACCCGCGCCGTCGGTGAGACCGGCGCCTTGAAGATATCAAGCGTTGCCGGCTTTCAGGCGGGCCTCGTCGATCCAGAGCGCCGGAACGGCAATACGTGGTGGATAACGGACGTGGACAATGTGTCGGTGAACCCAGATTAGTAGGCTCTTTGCTAAGCCATTCGTCTGGAGCGATCGCCGTGACACATCTGAGCCATCAATTTTCTGGCGCGCTTAGGACGTTCGCGTTTTGGATAGCGAATAGATCCGTCGGAAACCCCCTTCTCAACGACATCGATTACACATGCATATTCGAGGAGCCGAGCGGTCTTGAGCAGGCGTTCGCCATCTTTGCCAATGTCATCGAGCTAGATGACAGCGGCGCGGTTCTGAACGCCAAATGGGCAGAACGGCGAGCGGCCCAATACATCTTGCTGAGCTGCCCCCGGTTCCACGGACACCAGGTTAGGCTACCTTAGCCTGCTTCTCGAAGTCCATGGGGCTGAGATAGCCCAGGGTCGAGTGCCTGCGTGTCGGATTGTAGAAGCGCTCGATATAATCGAATACATCCGCGCGTGCCTGATTGCGGGAACGGTATGTTTTCCGCGCGATCCGTTCGGTCTTGAGCGAGGAGAAGAAGCTCTCCATCGCGGCATTGTCCCAGACGT
>NZ_JBFUHB010000024.1:0-73005 GCF_056402595.1 Sphingomonas sp. P3_C6 | reverse complement strand
GAGCCGGGCAAGGCGATCGCGGTGATCGGCGACGGCGCGATGAGCGCAGGCATGGCCTATGAGGCGATGAACAATGCCGAGGCCGCCGGCAACCGGCTGGTGGTGATCCTGAACGACAACGACATGTCGATCGCGCCGCCGGTGGGGGGGCTGTCGGCCTATCTGTCGCGGATCGTGTCGAGCCGCGAGTTCCTGTCCTTGCGCGATCTGGCGCGCCGGCTGGCGCGCAAGCTGCCGCGGCCGCTGCATTCGGCGGCGAAGAAGACCGACGAATTCGCGCGCGGCATGGCGATGGGCGGCACGTTGTTCGAGGAGCTTGGCTTTTATTATGTGGGGCCGGTCGATGGTCATAATCTCGACCAGCTGATCCCGGTGCTCGAGAATGTGCGCGATGCCGATCACGGGCCGATCCTGGTCCATGTCGTGACCAAGAAGGGCAAGGGCTATGCCCCTGCCGAGGCGGCCGCCGACAAATATCACGGGGTGCAGCGGTTCGACGTGATCACCGGGGCCCAGGCCAAGGCGCCGCCGGGACCGCCGGCGTATCAGAATGTGTTCGGTGAAGCGCTGGTCAGGGAAGCGGCGACCGACCGCCGGATCTGCGCGATCACCGCGGCGATGCCGTCGGGCACGGGCCTCGACAAGTTCGCGAGCGCCTATCCCGACCGGTTCTTCGACGTGGGCATTGCCGAGCAGCATGCGGTGACGTTTGCAGCCGGGCTTGCCGCCCAGGGCATGCGGCCGTTCTGCGCGATCTACTCGACCTTCCTGCAGCGCGCTTATGACCAGGTGGTGCATGACGTGGCGATCCAGAACCTGCCGGTCCGCTTCGCGATCGACCGGGCCGGGCTGGTGGGTGCGGACGGGGCGACCCATGCCGGCAGCTTCGACGTGACCTATCTCGCGACGCTTCCCAACTTCGTGGTGATGGCGGCGGCGGACGAGGCCGAGCTGGTGCATATGACGCACACCTGTGTCGAACACGATTCCGGCCCGATCGCGGTGCGCTATCCGCGCGGCAACGGGACGGGGGTTGCCCTGCCCGAGACGCCGCTGCTGCTGGAGATCGGCAAGGGCCGGATCATGCGCGAGGGCAAGAAGGTTGCGATCCTGTCGCTGGGCACGCGGCTGGGCGAGGCGCTGAAGGCAGCCGATGCGCTGGATGCGCGGGGTCTGTCCACGACGGTCGCCGACCTGCGGTTCGCCAAGCCGCTGGACGAGGCCCTGATCCGCAAGCTGCTGACCACGCATGAGGTCGCGGTGACGATTGAGGAGGGCTCGGTCGGCGGCCTCGGCGCTCACGTGCTGACGCTTGCGAGCGACACGGGTCTGGTCGATGCGGGCCTCAAGATCCGCACCATGCGCCTGCCCGACACGTTCCAGGATCAGGACAAGCCCGAGAAGCAATATGCCGAGGCTGGCCTTGATGCCGATGCCATCGTCGACACCGTGCTCAAGGCACTCCGCCATAACTCGGGTGGCGTCGTCGAGGAGGCCAGGGCCTGATCGCCCGGAGACGCGACGAAAGGATTGAACTTGGCGGGTTTTTCCGCCGAGTCGAAGGCATGGCTTAGCATTCGGGTTACCATTCCCGCCTAGAACCCCGCCCGAAGGGCGAGGCTATGCGATACGACCATCAATGGAATCGGGCACAGGCACGCGCAGGGCGCGGGCGGGGATGGAAGAAATACCCGGCGCCGCAGGATCGCCAGCGTGGCCGTTCCTGGCTGCGCATCGGCACGATCGCAGTGATCGGTCTCGCCGCCGGGCTGACGATCGCCCGGGGAATCAGCGATGCCGACCGCTCGCATTACGACCGGCTGCTGAGCAGCGTCGACATCACCCCGCCGGACGCCCCAAGTCCGCCAAGGGGATGAGACGAGACGACCGGCTCGCGCGCCCTTCCATATTGACCGACGATTGCCCCGGGCTCACAACCGTGCCGTCATGGTGCCGGCCGGTGCGTGTCATGCTGGTCGGCGTATGTGTCGATATCTGAGACCTAGGAGAACGCGATGCGACTGATCCTGCTCACCCTCGCCGCGGCGATGGCGGCGACGCCCGCTCTTGCCGCCGACCCCGTTGCGCTCAAGGCGACACTCGCCGGCAGTGCCGACACCGACGCCGATGGCACCGGTTCAGCCACCGTGACGGTCGATACGGCCAAGAACGAGGTCTGCTACAAGCTCACCGTATCCGGCATCGATCCGGCGACGATGGCGCATATCCACAAAGGCGCTGCCGGCGCTTCAGGCCCGGTAGTGGTGCCGTTCGATCCGCCGACCGGCGGCAGTTCAGAAGGCTGCAAGCCGGTGACGGCCGAAGTCTCGGCCGCGATCGCCGCTAATCCTGGCGACTATTACGTCAACGTCCATAACGCCGCCTTCCCCAAGGGCGCGATCCGCGGGCAACTCGCCAAATGATCTGACTACCGGTCGGGATTGCCAGGTTGAGAACGGCCCCGGGAGCAATTCCGGGGCCGATTTCCTGGGCGATTATCCCGACGAGGATCCGGATTTAACCGTCGTTTTTTTCTTCCCCTGTTATGTCGGAAAATACGACGGAATTTCCAACGTCCCTTCAGCGGGTTACGCACCCTTTCCCCTGTTAAGCCGAACAGTGGAAAAATAGCCTGAAACAGCCGCTTTTTCTGCCCGACAGGCAGACGCCCTGATCCCGCAGAAAATGGCTCAGCATTTTTGACGATGTGAAAGAGCCGACCGGAAACGAGACGTGATCCGGCCATGCTCAACGTGCGGTCTGTTGCTATCGGGTTGAATCGAGCGGTGCGAGACGAGGCTTATTTGCGCGCCCGGACGGCAGAACAAAGGGCGTCTGGCCGGGAGCGGACTGCCGCTCCCGGCCCGATTCAGAGCGCCCCAAGCCGCTCCCGCGCACTTCACATGACATCGACGCTTTTGCTGACCAGGATGTTCACCGCAACGCGGCGGTTCTGTGCCTTGCCTTCATCGGTGTCGTTGCTAGCCAGCGGGTCGGCGGTGGCCATCCCGGTTGGGGTAAGCATACGATAGGGTTTCCAGCCGCACTTCTGCTGGAGATAATTGATGACGCGATTGGCGCGCTTTTCGCTGAGGGCCTGATTGAGGTCGTCGCTGCCAGTCGAATCGGTGTAGCCGACAACCAGGATCAGCGCATTCTCCGTTGCCTCGGCCGTGGTGGCCGTTGAGCAGAGTTGGGCCCTGTCTTCAGCGGACAGTTCCGACTTGCCGGTATCGAAGTGCACATTGGTCGTGCCCTTGATATTGTATTTGTCGATATCGCCCAGGCGACCGCGTAGCGATTCCGTTGCCGCGGTCTGTTCGTCGAAGCGCTGGTCGGTTGCATTGCGGATCATCGCCGCGGTCTTGAGATCGTTCTTCCGGAAACTGATCTGGCTCGCCACCAGGCCGGCGTCCGGCTGCCCATCGCCTGCCTGCAACGTCTTGACGGTGACCGGCATCCCGTTGAGCAGCGAATCCGCGCCCAGCTTGCCGCTATTGCCGCTGAACAGGCCGCCGCCGGCCTTGATTCGAGTCGACTCGTTGACGGCGATGATCATGCTGTTGCCGTCGGCGGTCCTGACCTTCATCTTGTCGCCATTGCGCGCGGTGATCACGCCTTTGACCTCGGGTCCCGCGGTCATCGCCGCCGGGGGCGTGCCATACACGACGACATTGGCTTCGGGCGCGTTCTGCTGCTGCTGCTGCTGCTGCTGCTGCTCCGGTCCCTGTCCCTGCTGTTCCTGCGCAGACGCTCCGCCCGACGCAGATGCGGCCGCCAAGGCAACCAGGAAGCAACCTCCTGACATTCTGGAAATGACACGCATTGAGCAACCTCCTCTAAAATTGCCCCCTCGCTCGCCTTGGGTGTTCGGGTGAAGCTGTCCCGCAGATGAACAGGCGTGGGAATGTCATCGTCCGATCAGATGGTTCGGGCGCACGGTGCGACGAGTCGATGCGGATCGCGCTGCCAGCCGGTAATTTTTCGCCGGGCGAATGCGACTCTGTCAGGACCGGCCCTGACGCCGGCTTCCGACGTGGCTGGCATTACGCGTTCCTTGCAGGGAGTAGCCCAGCTTCGCGGAAGATCAGCGTTTTAATATCGCCCTGCAACCGCCTGAAAGAGGCCATGTTTCGTTCACCGGAGCGACAGAAACCGTTGCGCGAAAGCCGCACTATCGGCCTTGCCCGCGCTTATTTGCGCCGCAGTGCAACGCGTCGCGACCTCGACGGTTGGGACGAACCTCGGTGATGTCGGCATGCGCAAGGCGTCCGATAGCCGAGGAGAAACAACAAAGGTGTACCCCATGCGTAAGCTTTTCATCATGACCGCGGCCGCCGCCGCGATCGTCGCCGCCCCCGCCTTCGCGCAGGATTCCGGGCAGGCAGACACCGCATCGGACGGCGCCCGGACTTCCAGGATCGAGCCGTATGTCGGCGTGATGGGTGGCTGGGAGCAGTTCGATAACGAGCGCAACGCCGGCATCCCGCAGTCGCCCAACCGGCATGACCGCCTGAACGGGTCGCTCGTCCAGGGTGTCGCGGGCGTCAATGTCGACGTCGTCGGCCCGCTGTTCATCGGCGCCGAAGGCAACGCGACCAAGGGCGTCTCGGGCGATATCGACTGGGAATATGGCGCTGCCGGTCGCGTCGGTGTTCGGGCGGGCCGGAACGGCATGTTCTACGGCAAGGTCGGCTATCAGTGGGTCAATTTCGACAAGTTCGGCGACAATAGCCGCGACTATCACGCAATGACCTATGGTGCGGGCGTCGAGGTGGGCACAAAGAGCGGCATCCGCGTGCGCGGCGAGGTCAACACATTCGGCAACGCGCACAGCGTGCGGCCGATGGCCGGGCTCGTGAAGGGCTTCTGATCCACTTCGGATCGTGAGGAAAAGGCGGGTGCGGCGATTGCCGTGCCCGCCTTTTGCGTATGCGATTATTGTCCCTCGGCGAGTTGTTGCTCGGCCGGGACCGGGGTGATCTCATACACTGTCAGCAGTGCCGTTTCGTCGACCGGTGCCAGGGTCAGCCGCCAGCGAAACGGGGCGATGCGTTCCACCACGCCGAGTGCGCTCCGGCCCGGCTCGGCGCCGTAAATCGGTGCCTTGGCATTTCCCTGGGTATAGGCGCCGAGGAAGATGAAGCGGGTGTCGTCGTCCGGATAGAGCCAGCCCGAGGGCCGTTCGGTCCCGGTCTGCTTGGTGAAGGACTGGCCCGTGCCCTCGCCGCCGACATAGCAGAAGGTCGCCGGAAAGGTGCGATAAGCCGGCACGCGCCGTCCGCCTCCGCCGAGCTTCACGACACGGCATCGATAGGAGCCGGGCGGCAGCGCCGGGTGATTGAGCGCCCGTTCCGGATCGAGCAAGGTGCCTTCCCGGGCCAGAGCCGAGCTGAAGCGCGGCCTGGCGGCGGCGAGCGCCTTGACCCAGAACTCGCGAAAGGTGCCGAGGCGGTCGGCATCTTCGGCGACGATCAGCCGCTGCCATTCCTTATCGGGCGCGGTGGGAACCTCGACGATCGCGGTCGGCTTGTGCACCTTCACCTGCGACGATGCGCAGCCGCCCAGGCCCGCGACGAGCAGGCAAGCTGCAAGAGGGCGCAGGGCAGGGAAGCGGGCATCGCAACGCATGATTCTTCCCCCGATGGCGACGACCGACAGCCTTACATGATCGGCAAGCGTTTAAGGAGAGGTGCGTTGCAGTGGTTGACACAAAATAAGCCGCTATGGTGCTGATCGCGCGAGCCCGTCACAAGCCGTCATAATTCGCGGTTATCGTCCGATGATGACCGCAGTTACTGCTCTCCAAACCGCCATCGAACACGGTTATGCAGCGTTCGAGCGGGAGCCGCGTCCGGCCAGCCTCGAGGCGAGCCCGCCCCGCGATGCCGACGCGATCCTGCGAACGCTGACCTCGGCGCCACTGCGCGACCTGAGGGACAAGGATATCGGCCCCTATTCGAGTTGGGCGATCACTACTGTCGGAACGCCGGACGACTATCGCCATTTCCTGCCGCGTATCCTGGAACTCGCCATATCAAATTCGTCATGGCCGGGGGCCGAGCCGGCGGTGATCGCCGGCAAGCTGAAGGCGGGCGGATGGGAAAGCTGGCCCGCCGACCAGCGCGAGGCAGTATCGGCGACGTTCGAGGCGGCCTTTTACGCGGCGATTGCCCCCGACGCGGAAGAATGGCCCGAAGCCTCCGACTGGTTGTGCGGGCTGGCCCGCCTGGCAATGCCGCTCGAACCGTTCCTGTCGCGGTGGGAGCAATGTTTGTCCCCCGGGGCTGCGCGCCAGCTCGCGTCGTTCATCCGGCTGCAGGAAGGGCGGCTGGCGCGGGAGGGCGGTGTCTGGGGCGCCTTCTGGGACGATGTCGATCGTGATCGACGGCGGCAGATTGCCGTGTGGCTGACGACCGAGCCGGTCCGACGGCAGCTCGAGGCTGCGCTCGACCTTGTCGAACCGGAGGACCGATGGGAGATCGAGCAGAGCCTTGCCGATCTGGGCGGGCCATCCGATCGGATGCGGGACCGGTACGAGACACAGCGATAAATGCCAGGACACCGCGTTCGCGCCCTGCCGTAAGCCTGCGGGATCGGATAGGCTCGGGCGGATCGTCAGCGACACTATTCGGGGGAAGTCATGTCCGACACGTATCTGCATCTGGTACCGTCCGATCCCGACTACCGGCCCACCGAGGATGCGGCAGAGGCGGGTGTGCGCCTGCTCAAAGGCTTCTTCCCGCGCGCGGAAGGGGTCAAAGCGCGGGCTGAAAAGGGCGTGGTGTTCTTCGATGCCGGTGAGAATAGCGAGAGCGTCGCATGCCCATTCTGCGGCGCCGACCTTATGGACTGGTGGGGCGACGCGATGGACCATGCGCAGATGGGCGGATTCAGCGATCTCTCGATCGTCACGCCGTGCTGCTCGAAACATACCTCGCTGAACGACCTGGTCTATGTCTGGCCGGCGGCGTTCGGCAGCTTCGCGCTCGAGGTCGCCGATCCGGGCGAGTCTTCGATCGGCGAGGCGCAGCGGACGTCGATCGAGCAAGTGCTCGGTTGTTCGGTGAAGACCGTCTGGCGACGCCTCTGACGGGTGCGACCGCTTATCCGACCGGCTTGCGCCATTCCATGATGAGGAACCAGGGGACGCGGCGGTAGCGCGCGATGGTGGCCGGGTCGCCGGCATAAGGTGTGGGCTCGGCGAAATGGCTGAGGGTCAGGCCCTGATCGAGCAGCAGCGCGATATAGGCGCCGAGCGGGCGGTGCCAGTTGCGGATCCGGATGCCGCGCCACGCAACCCAGTCCGCCCGCTCGTCGAGATAATGGTCGATCGGGAAAATGGGGTTGCCCTTGCCGTCGCGAGTCCAGCCGCCGGCCTGGGCCGCAGTGTTGAAGCTGGTGAGATTGGCGATCAGCAGCGCGCCGCCGGGCCGGAGCACCCGCGCCATCTCGGCGATGGCGCGAGCGATATCGGGAATGTCGATCAGCGAGAGATAGGAGACGACGAGGTCGAACGACCGGTCGGGAAAGTCGAGCGTTTCCGCCTGCCCGATGCGATAATCGCCCTCACTGTCCCGGCGCCTGGCCTGTCCGATCAGCGCCTTGGTCGGGTCGATGCCGGTGGTTCTGATACCCTTTGCCTGAAGCATGCGGCAGAAACGGCCTTCGCCACAGCCGACATCCAGGGCGTCGACGAAGCTGCCGGCCGCAACCCGCTCCAGCATCGGCCGATCGAGCACACAGGCTCGGCCGAAATCGCCCGTATCGCCCATGTCGGCGATCCAGGCCCGTGCCGATTCAGTCCAGCCATCGGCCATCGCGTGTCCAGTTCCCGCCCTTGCTTGCCGCGTTCCCTAGAGACCGGGATGGCCATGCGCCATAGCTGCCGATGAGGGACTCTTGCCGTCACGTGCGGCCGCGGCAGCGACACGGAATTGCGGGGTGGCGGCTGGTCGGTCTTTGGTCGCAAGCCGTGCCGCGACGCAGCGAATTCCGGCTAGCCTGTCGCCGGTTCGAGACGGAGGCACGCATGAAGTCGTTTCAATTCTCCCTGGCGCCGCAGCAGCTGTGGCAGGCGATCAACCCGATGAGCTTCTACCAGCAGGGCGCGCAGTTCGGTTTCATCAACATCGATCTCGGCTCGACGCCGAAGCCTGAGGTCGAGCAGCAGATCCTGGACGAGGTGGGCAGCTATGGCCGCCAGCTCGGCCGGATCGGCGATGCGCTCGAGGTGTTGATCCGGCATGTCGAGCTGAAGGGGCTGAGCAGCGACGAGGAGGACGCGCTGACGATCCTGCAGGGGCAGCTCGCCGAGATTCGCAAGATCAAACGGCGCGAGCCGGCGGAAGAGCCGGCCGAGTCTAGCCGTCGATCCGCATGATGCGCAGATAGGTTTCGAGCTGGAGCGCGCGATCGCCGACCACATTGGTCGCGCTGGCTGCCGCCATCGGCACGTACATGGTGCCGCTCCGGGTCGAATAGAGTGCGAGGCGCGCATCGGCCTCGGCCGAACGGAAGGCGAGCCAGGCACGCTGGGCGAGGCGAAGGCGTTGCGCGGCCGGCGCGGGCAGGGTGCGCATCAGGGCGGTGTAGGCGCTATTCATCCGGCGATCATAAGCGTGCGCTGCGTCCGCCTCGCACTGGGTCTGCCCCGCGGTCGAGGCGTTGTCGGCGGCGTCCAGACAACGCGCGAGCGCTGCGGCGGTGGTATCGGCCGGAGTCGCCGCAAGGGCGGGGCCGGGGACGAGGGCGACGAGCAGGAGAAGGATTCTGGTCATGAGTGCTTGCGTGAACGGCGCTGGAGTCAAAAGGCTCCATCGCCGCTGCGATCACTCTTTCGTATAGGAATGGCCGGTTGCCGTTGCATGAAGCCGCGCTCGCGTGAATATCCGTTTCCTGATCCGCCGGGCGATCCGACCGGCGGCGTATGCTGGAGGTCGATATGGCGAAGGGCGATCCCACCGGAGCGAATCCGCGAGGCGTGAAAGCCTATGACGGCCCGGCCGGCGGCTGGGGTGCGCTGAAGGCGGTCGCGCAGGCAGTGCGCAGCCAGATGGGCGCCAGCACCGATACGCGCGCGCTGCTGCAGATGAACCAGCCCGACGGCTTCGACTGCCCGGGCTGCGCCTGGCCGGACCCCAAACATACGTCGTCGTTCGAGTTCTGCGAGAATGGCGCCAAGGCGGTGACCTGGGAGGCGACCGCGAAGCGCGTCGATCCGGATTTCTTCGCCCGCCACAGCGTGGCCGAGCTGTTCGAGTGGAGCGACCATGCGCTCGAGGATGCCGGGCGGCTGACTCATCCGCTGCGCTATGATCCGGCGACCGACCATTTCGTGCCGATCGGCTGGGAGGAGGCGTTCGCGCGCGTCGGTGCGGCGATGCAGGCGTTCGATCATCCCGACCGGATGGAATTCTACACCTCGGGCCGTGCATCGAACGAGGCGGCGTTTCTCTACCAGCTGATGGCGCGCGAGTTCGGCACCAACAATTTCCCCGATTGTTCGAACATGTGCCACGAGGCGACCAGCGTCGGGCTGCCCAAATCGATCGGCGTCGGCAAGGGCACCGTGACGCTCGAGGATTTCGCGCTGGCCGATGCGGTGTTCTGCATCGGGCATAATCCGGGCACCAACCATCCGCGCATGCTGACCACGCTGAGCGAGGTGTCGCGGCGCGGCGTGCCGATCGTCGTTGCGAACCCGCTGCGCGAGCGTGGGCTGGAGCGGTTCGAGGCGCCACAGAACCCGGTCGAGATGCTGAGCCTCGGCGCGACCCAACTCGCCTCGGCCTATCACCAGGTCAGGGTCGGCGGCGACACCGCGATGTTCAAGGGCATGATGAAGGCCCTGTTCGAGGCCGACCGGGTCGATCTCGATACCGGTGGCGACGGGCTGCTCGACCGGGCTTTCATCGCGGAACACACCATTGGTATCGAGGCGGTGCAGGCCGATGTCGAGGCGACCGATTGGGCGGTGATCGAGCGCCGGTCGGGCCTGGGCCGCGAGGCGATCGAGAGCATGGCGCGGACCTATTGGCAGGCCGAGCGGGTGATCGTCTGTTACGGCATGGGGCTGACCCAGCACCGACACGGCACCGAGAATGTCCAGCAGCTCGCCAATCTGCTGCTGCTGCGCGGGAATATCGGCAAGCCGGGCGCGGGCATCTGCCCCTTGCGCGGACACAGCAACGTGCAGGGCGACCGCACCGTCGGCATCACCGAGATTCCGGGCGAGGCGTTCCTCGCGCGGCTCGACACGGCGTTCGGCATCTCGGCGCCGCGCAAGCACGGCCATGATGCCGTCGCGGCGGTGGCGGCGATGCGCGACGGATCGGCCAAAGGGTTCATCGGGCTGGGCGGCAATCTGGCAGTGGCGATGAGCGATCCGGAGGCCAGCTTCGCCGCCTTCCGCACACTCGACCTCTCGGTGCAGATCTGCACCAAGCTCAACCGCACCTGCCTGCTCGTGGCGAAGGAAAGCGTGATCCTGCCCTGTCTCGGCCGCACCGAGCAGGATGTCCAGGCCGGCGGCGTCCAGGCGGTGACGGTCGAGGATTCCATGTCGATGGTCCATGCCTCGCGCGGCAGGCTGAAGCCTGTATCGCCGAGCCTGTTGTCGGAACCGGCGATCATCGCCGGCATCGCAAAGGCGGCGATCCCGCAGACCAGGGTCGATTGGGACGCCCTGGTCGCCGATTACGACCGGATCCGCGACAAGATCGAGGCGGTGTTTCCCGACTTCTTCGATTTCAACGCGCGGATCCGCACACCGGGCGGTTTCCGCCTGCGCGTCGGCGCCTCGAACCGTGAATGGGATACGCCGGACAAGAAGGCGCATTTCATCGTCTTCCCCGGCACCGACGAGGATGACGGCAGGGCGAACGGCCCGCTGACCCTGACCACGGTGCGCAGCCACGATCAGTACAACACGACCATCTACGGCCTGAACGATCGCTATCGCGGTATCACCGGGCGGCGCGACGTGGTGTTCGTCAATGCCGAGGATCTTGCGGCGCAGGGCCTGGCGCATGGCGACCGGATCGACGTGGTGGCGGGCGACCGGGTGCTCGCCGGCCAGACGGCGGTCGCCTATGGCATCGCGCGCGGATCGGTCGCGGCCTATTATCCCGAGGCGAACCGGCTGATCGCGCTCGACGATTTCGACGGGGCGAGCGGGACGCCGTCCTACAAATCGGTTGCGGTGACGTTGCGCGCCGCCGCCTGAGCGACTGTTTCGTCGGGCGTCCCGGCGCTACTACAGGCGAAGGACGGTGTGCTTGGCCAGAAGCCCGACATCGAATTCGAAGATGAGGTCGATGATCGGCGCAGCGGCAGGGTTGCCGGTAAAGGGCGCGCCGGTGCAGAACAGGCCGGGCATGCCGTTGTCGCACCATAGATCGGCGGGCAGGCCCGGCTGGGGGCTTCCGTCATGCACGACCCGGTCGTTCCCGACGCGGCCACGCAGGGCCGCGGTGGTGAAGTCCCGCTTGCCCGCGATCGTGAGGTCGATGTCGATCTGGTAATGGCCGGGCGATCCCATGGTGCTCGCGCGATAGGCGCCAAGCTCGCTGAGGGAGAGCAGGGCGCCGGGCGTCCCGCTCATCGGTTTGATGACATTGGCGTAGAGCCGTACCAGCCGGCCGGTGCGGCCGCCAAGCACCTGGCCCTGCGCGATGGTCTTCGCGTTCAGGAGATAGCGGAAATACTCGCCGAAGTTCCGGCCCGCCCTTGCCGCTTCCGAGGCGATGCGGACCGGCTCCGCCCCGGTGCAGTTGCGGAAGGCAGGGGCATTGCGGCGCTTCACGAAGACCTGGCCCGACGACCAGGCGGGGACTTCGCGGGCCTTCAGCGTGGTGGCGATCATGAGGGCATCGGGGCGATCCTCCACCGAGACGACGACACCGGCGCCGATGTCGCTCGCGATGTGCGAGCCGTTCTGCGTCGCATCGCCCGGCCGGCCCCGGCAAAAGGCGAGGGGCTGGCCCGGCAACATGTTCCAGTTCGCCATTCCCCCACCATCGGCGATGCCGGAAAGGTTGTTCTTCAGCACCTTGAAGACGCCGTTTGCATAGGTGACGTTGATCCCGTCGACATGATTGTAGCGGCTGCCCGTCGGCATGTAAGGGAAGCAATAGCGGGCGACGTCGATCCGGCAGTTTTCGAGGATCGTCTCGTCGTTGAAGCCGAGCAAGCCGCCAAACCCCAGCACCGCGATGTCGCAGTTGCTGACGGTGAGCCGCTTCCCGCCGATGCCCAGCAGTTTGATCCGGCAGTCTTCCAGGGTGACACGATCGACGCTGGCGCTCTGCATGCCGATGCCCGCCAGGAGCTGTCCGCCCCGACGGACCGAGGTCTTCACCAGCTTGTCGGGCTCGCTATGGATTCGCTCCACGCAACGCTCGGCGAGGAACGTCTCGCAGATGCTCTCGGCGAAGCCCGGCGTGTCGCAATCGCGGAAGGTGATCTTGCGGCCCATCGCCAGGATGTAGTTGCTGTGCGCCTCGCCCGCGTGGCGGCAGGTGAGCCCGACGAAACTGTGATCGATATCCCAGGTGAAGCCGTTGCGATCGAGCTTGTAGATGCGCGACCCGTCCCATTTGTTCTGCGGCGGATAGGAGGGGTAATCCGGCCGGTAGTCATAGCTGAGCGGCGGATCGAAGGTGAGCACCCCGGTGGCCGGGTCGACCGTCTTCGCGCGGACGAAATCGAAGCGGTAGAGATTGGGCGGGTAGCCGCCATATTGGATATCCTGCCCGGCGATCATCACCATCTCGCCGGGCGCATATTGGCTGATCTGCGACGGGATCACCGCGACGATACGGGTGTCCCCCTTTTTCGCCGCGCGGATCAGCGGGTTGACGGCGTTGCGATACAGCAACGTGTCACAGCCGACCGGCCAGGGAAAACCGGTCGGCGCGGTCTGGAGGAAGGTCGCTCCATGGGCGGAGAAGACCAGGGTTTTGATGCCCTTGAAGCAATTCACGGCGACGGTCTGGTCGAAATGATAGGTGCCCGGCGGCACGACGACATGCACCGCGCGGCCGGCGGCCGATTCGATGCGGGCCCAGCGGCCAAAGGCGTTGAGCGCCAGGGAGGTGGCGCCGCTGCTTTCCGGCGGGCCGTTCACGACCGCGCCGAAATCGCAGAGATTTGCCGGCCGGGCGGGCGCTTCGGTCATGCTGGCCTCTCCTTGAGCGATGCGCATGGGGTAGGGAAGGGCGGATGGCTATCGCATGAATGGCGGCGGTGTGGGAGGGCGGGGCATGCAGCCGATATGCTGCTTGTCATGTCGCGTGTGACAAAAGTCGGGGCGCGTGCGGGGCGCTTTGGTGCGTTTTCACGAGGGGAATCGCACGAAAAAGGGCGCGGTGGGCTCGGGACTTTTGTCATGCCCCTCCGGACTTGTCCGGCACATGTGATGATGGCGGGTTTGCGCCGGTCGTCACGGGACGTGGACGTCCTTTCGCATCAATTACATCCGGAGTGACTTCAATTCGGCGGCCCCCCGGTATGACGTCCGGCGAAAATCGGTCAGGAAGCGGGGCGGCGGGACAGCGCGATGGCTTCCCGAAATGGGGGTATCGGATGACGAAGCGATTTTGGGGACTGACCTGCCTTGCTGCCGCGACGACGGTGCTGCTTCCGGGACAGTTCGCTCAGGCCGGTTCCTATTCCACGCCGGTGAAGATCCAGGGCGTGAGGATCTATTCAAACCCGCCCAGCAGTGATTCCGTCTTGCTCACCACGGCGACCGCAGGAGTCTGCGGTACGACGGCTTTCACCTTTCCCCTGAACACGCCGGCTGGTCAGGGAATGCTCGCAACGGCGCTGACCGCGCTCAGCAGCACCAACAATGTGACGATCGAGGTTTCGAACGCCACCGGCTGCACGTCCCAGAATAATTTCGGCCCCGCGCTCCAGTCGCTGACCTTGCTTGCGCCATCCAATCCGGGGCCCTGGTAATCAGGACCGAGCGGTCGCGATGGGCCGCCTGTTCGCTGGCGTCCGCCGCGTCGATGCCGGATATGAGGCAGCATAGGTGGGATGGGGAAGGCCAATGAGAATGTGGATCGTGGCCGCGGTCGCGGCGGCCGTCATCGCGACGGGCCAGCAGGCGGCGGCGCAGGAGGTGCCTGCGGCGATCTTCGCCGATTCGGTGCGGGATGCGGCGCACCCCGCGCGGATGGAGGTGCTGCATATCCTGAGCGGCGGCGTGGCGATCAACGGCATCGCTTATGTCGCGACGGATCATGGCTGGTCCGACCGGCGGATCCGGCTGGAGCGCGAGAGACTTCGGTGGCTGGCGGGGTTGGGACGACAAGCGCAATGATCAACGATCGCGGCGTTCAATCCAGACTGGTGACCCTCGAGGGGGATGACGGTTCGGTCGAGCTGTCGATCGTGCAGTATCAGTTTCCGACGCGTGAGCAGATGGACCTTGATGCGAACTGGCTCATCGTGGAGGGGCACGTGACGTTGTTGGGCCGGGAGTGGCGTTTCCGGGATCCATGCCTCACCACCTTCGAAGTCGTCCGGCTCGCCGACTGGCTGGAAGCATCGGCGCGAGGGCAAGGGAGCGGCAAAGGATGCAGCTTCATAGAGCCAAACCTTGATTTCCACGGTCCTTCGAATGGCGCGATCAGGGTCAGCTTTGCCCTTGAGTCGGCGCCACCCTGGGCCAAGCGCGGTGGCGACTGGGACAAGCACGGCTTCGACGTTGCGGTGGGGCCTGCTCTTGCCATCGCGGCAGGGCAGTTAAGGCATGCTCTTGCCGAGTTTCCTGCAAGGGGGACATTGGAGGATTGCGGCCTGCGCCCGCTTTGAGAGGCATTGCTCCGGAGAGAATGAATGCAAATCAGCCTAGCCGCGAACACAATGACGCCGGCCTATCTTGCGATCCTGTCCAAGGGTTTTGTCGTGACAACGAGTGGCGACATGATGATCGCGGAAAAGGGGCAGAACCGTTTCGTAGCGGAAGAGCCGGTGTCGCTGCTGGGCTTGATCGCGCTGGTCGAGGTCAGGGGAGAGGAATGGCAAGCGGACGATCACGAGATCGACGCCTTTGTGCAGGATTTCGGATGAGCGCTGGGACGCTCATTTTACGTCCTCTCCACATAAGGCATTTACCCGAAATACTTGATGATTAAGTCCGCAAGGGCTGTCCATCTCCCGCTAAATATTAGAGCGATGGCAAGTAATCCTGTAGGAGATGCTGCTTTCTGCCCAAGAGATTTAACAAATTCTTCTGTAAAATTGTCGGCTTTTAATGCGGCCCATTTAGCGGTTCTAAGGGCGTACTCGGTTACGCGCTTCCTGTTAAGCTGAAGAGTGTCGATATCCGGTGTTGGATTCAAAGTTTGTGTCTTAATAACTTCCAGCGTTGCGGCTGCCTCCGTAAGATCGGCAGGACCCAGCGCGAATTCTATTGGGGGTTCATTATGGCCGATTGTGCCATGAGCCTGCGCTGCTGGAATTGCGTTGATTAGATCCCGTAATGCCTCTTCAGCCGCCTGTACGGCGGATAATATATCCGCGACCCCATTTTCTTCATAGTTTTGGATCGGAATTTTATGTTCTTGGTGCCGTACAAGTGTGCCTCTTTTGAGCCGATAGTTACTAAAAATCGGCAAATCAATCTGTGGCCGCAATATTTGTGCTCCATCAAATATTGTGGCCATATTCGATATGGCTCCGTTAAGGCGATTGTCTGTTATCATATTCGCGTTACTAAAGTCCGCGCCACTAAAGTCGGCGCCCTCAAAAAAGACAGGTGTGGAAAATAGAGCTATGAAATCGAGCTTCACGGAAGCTCGATTTTGTAAAGTCCGTGTGAACGAACCCTGTGCTTAGCGCAGTGCATTTATCCAGTCGCGCATTGGTAACTCGTGCTTGAGTGAATTCCGCTCCGGTTAAAATTGAACCAGAAAGATTTGCGTTGCTGAGGTCTGCTTTCCCAAATTTAGCTCTGCTGAAGTCGCGATTGCGCATATCGAGGCCAACAAGCGACGCCCCACGAAAATCTGCTTGCACTAAATCCACTTCGCCGGCGTGCAATGCTGCTAAATCGCCTTCGTCGGCCATTGTCTAATTTTCCCCGAAGTAAATTCCCTCTGCCGATAGGGATATCTGGCGTTTCTTACTCCGCCGCCACGCCAGCCTGCGAGAACATATCCCCGCCGCCCGCCGCATCCCCGGCATCCTCATTCGCAGGCTTGCCGCCCTTCGCCTTTTGCCGCTTGTCGAACCCGTCCCACACTTCGTTCCAGTTCCCGCGGGTCGCGGCCTTGGAATATTCCGTCGCGCGCTGTTCGAAGAAGTTGGCGTGCTCCACGCCGTTGAGCAGCGGGGCGAGCCAGGGCAGGGGGTGTTCGTCGATCATGTAGATCGGCTTCAGGCCGAGCTGGCCCAGCCGCCAGTCGGCGATGTAGCGGATATACTTCTTGATCTCCTTGGGCGTCATGCCGTTGACCGGGCCCATCTCGAAGGCGAGATCGATGAAATTGTCTTCCAGGTGCACGGTCGTCTGGCACATCTCGCGGATGTCCGACTTGACTGCCTTGGTCAGGCAATCCCGCTCCTTGCAGAAGGCGTGGAACAGCTTGATGATGCCCTCGCAGTGCAGGCTCTCGTCGCGGACGCTCCACGACACGATCTGGCCCATGCCCTTCATCTTGTTGAAGCGCGGGAAGTTCATCAGCATCGCGAAGCTGGCGAAGAGCTGAAGCCCCTCGGTGAAGCCGCCGAACATCGCCAGCGTCTTGGCGATATCCTCGTCGGTGTCGACGCCGAAGCCCTGCAGGTAATCGTGCTTGTCCTTCATCTCGCTATATTCGAGGAAGGCGCCATATTCGCTCTCGGGCATGCCGATGGTGTCGAGCAGGTGGCTGTACGCCGCGATGTGCACCGTCTCCATGTTGGAGAAGGCGGCGAGCATCATCTTGATCTCGGTCGGCTTGAAGATGCGGCCATATTTCTCGTGATAGCAATCCTGCACCTCGACATCCGCCTGGGTGAAGAAGCGGAAGATCTGGGTGAGCAGGTTGCGCTCATGGTCGCTCAGCTTCTGCGCCCAGTCGCGGCAATCCTCGCCGAGCGGCACTTCCTCCGGCATCCAGTGGATCTGCTGCTGACGCTTCCAGAAATCGAACGCCCAGGGGTATTCGAACGGCTTGTACTGCTTGCGGGCTTCGAGAAGGGACATGGGACGTTCCTTAGTTACTGGCGGGAGGCATGGCGCCGACCGCGACCAGGATGGACATGATGGTGACGAAGGTGGCGGCTGCGACCAGCGACCAGCCGATGGTTTTCCAGAAGAGCCCCTGAAAGCGGTGTCCTATTGAGTCAGGATCGTAGGGCGGCGGGGTCGACGTGAACGTCGAGAAAAGCCCCTTCCACATGGTTTCGGGCCGCGTTCTGATCAAGCCGATGCCGAACGTGCCGGCGGCGAGCCACGCGAATGAGGGGGTGAGGATGAGCCACAGGTTCACTGCGACCCTCCCCAGGAATTCAGCGCCCAGGCGAAGCGGCCGAGCAGCAGTGCCAGCGCGAGCAACATGGTGCCGGCGATGCGGCGCGCATAGACGGCGCCCTCGGTCAGCGCAGGGCGCGTGAACACGACCAGCCCGCCGACCCCAGCGGCCGCGGCGACCATGGTCATGATGAGCGGCGCACGGTTCATCCGCGCCGGCTCTTCACATAGACGGTCTTCGATCCGCGGTGCGATCCGACGCCGAAGAACACGATGCCGATGAAATAGCCGAAATCATACCAGCCGCCATTGTTCGGCACGGCATAAACCGCGACGTCGGGCATGAAGAGCGACAGGATCCATGCCACCGGGAAGATGAAGCCGTGCCACAGGCCGAGCAGGAAGCCGGGCGCCGAGGGCTGGACCGCTGAGCCGATCTGGTGCGCGCACGCCGAGAGGCTCGCGGCGAGCGCGATGGCGGCGAAAAGGCGCAGGCGGGCGTTCATGCGACGGTCCTCGGATACAGGCTGCGGGACGCGCCGGTGAACACGTCTTTCCCCGCGTCGCGGGCCGCGACCATGGTCACCAGCAGGGCGAGGAACAGGCAGAAACAGGCGATCGTCACCAACATGGCGTGGCCTCCCGGAATCGTGCATCGAATCGGCCTCGCGCGCGTTGAGAGGCCGCATCCGTAACGAAGGAGGAATGCTCATGGCCGACGCAAGCGCAATCAAGGAACATATGGAAGTCATCGGCGCCGATGGCGTCCATGTCGGTACGGTCGATCATGTCGAGGAAGGCCGGATCAAGCTGACCAAGGCCGACAGCGGCGAAGGCGCCCATGAGGGGCACCATCACTTCATCCCGCTCGGCCTGGTGGCCGATGTCGAGGGCGACAAGGTGCGGCTCAGCGCCAACGCCGATGTGGCGGTGACGTTCGAGGAAGAGGCTTGAGCTAATTCCCCTCTCCCCTTGTGGGAGAGGGAGGGGCCCATGCGAAGCATGGGAGGGTGAGGGGGCCGAGGTCACCGCGTGCGACTCCCCCTCATCCGGCCCTTCGGGCCATCTTCTCCCGCAAGGGGAGAAGGGATATGCGGGGCGATCGTTGCGATTACGCCGCCCATGTTTTCCAAGACATCGTTGTTCCAGAAGCGCAGGACCTTGTAGCCCTCGTCTTCAAGGAAGCGCGTACGCTGGGCGTCGTAAGCGGCATTTTCGGCATGCTGGCCGCCATCAACCTCGACGATCAGCTTCGCCCCATACGAGCAGAAGTCGGCGAAATATGTGCCCATGGGAACTTGCTGCCGGAATTTGGCGTGCGGAAAGGCTTCGCGCAGCACACGCCATAGGAGCTTCTCCGCTTCTGTCGGGTCCCGTCGCAACGCTCTTGCTCGGGCGGTCGTGGTCGAGGGCAGCAGCTGGCGTTTCGTTAGTCCTTCTGCATTCCCCCTCACCTTCCCACGCTTCGCGCGGGCCCCTTCCTCTCCCACAAGGGGAGAGGAGTTTAGAAGGTGCGTCCCATCATTTCCCTCTCCCCTTGTGGGAGAGGGAGGGAGCGCCGAAGGCGCGGAAGGGTGAGGGGGACTTAAAGACGCCACCTCACTGACAAGCCAAGCACTCGTCATAATCCTTCGATTCGACCTGGATCTCGCGCAGGTCGATCGTGTTGTCGGCTTCCACCCCACCCGCAAAGCCGGCGCGCTGGATGCTCTTCGAGCGGAGATAATAGAGCGACTTGATGCCGAGCTCCCATGCGCGGAAGTGCAGCATCAGCAGGTCCCATTTCTCGACGTCGGCCGGGATGAACAGGTTCAGCGAGGCCGACTGGTCGATATAGGGCGTGCGATCGGCGGCGAGCTCGATCAGCCAGCGCTGGTCGATCTCGAAGCTGGTCTTGTAGCAGTCCTTCTCCTCCTGGGTGAGGAAGTCGAGATGCTGGACCGAACCGCCCTGTTCGAGGATCGAGTTCCACACCGCGTCCGAGTTCTTCGACTTCTCGATGAGGAGCTTTTCGAGATACGGATTGCGGATCGACCAGGAGCCGGACAGCGTCTTGTGGGTATAGACGTTCGCCGGGATCGGCTCGATGCAGGCCGAGGCGCCGCCGCAGATGATGCTGATCGACGCGGTCGGCGCGATCGCCATCTTGCAGCTGAACCGCTCCATCACGCCCATGTCGGCCGCGTCGGGGCAGGGACCGCGCTCGATCGCGAGCTGCATCGATGCTTCGTCGACCTGGGCCTTGATGTGCTTGAACATCTTCAGGTTCCAGCTCTTGGCCATCGCGCCTTCGAAGGCGAGGCCGCGGGCCTGGAGGAAGCTGTGGAAACCCATCACGCCAAGACCGACCGACCGCTCGCGCATCGCCGAATAGGCGGCATGCTCCATGCCCGGCTCGGCACGGTCGATGAAGTCCTGCAGGACATTGTCGAGGAAACGCATCACGTCCTCGATGAAGCCCTTCTCGCCCTTCCACTGGTCCCAGGTCTCGAAGTTGAGCGAGGACAGGCAGCAGACCGCGGTGCGGTCGTTGCCGAGATGGTCCTTGCCGGTCGGCAGGGTGATTTCCGAGCAGAGGTTCGAGGTCGAGACCTTGAGGCCGAGATCGCGGTGATGCTTGGGCATCGCCTTGTTCACGTGATCGGAGAAGATGATGTAGGGCTCGCCGGTGGCGAGGCGGGTCTCGACCAGCTTCTGGAACAACGAGCGCGCATCGACGACGGCGCGGGCCGACCCGTCCTTCGGGCTGGTGAGGGTCCATTCCTCGCCGTTGCGGACGGCTTCCATGAAGGCGTCGGTGATCAGTACGCCGTGGTGCAGGTTCAGCGCCTTGCGGTTGAAGTCGCCCGACGGTTTGCGGATTTCGAGGAACTCCTCGATCTCCGGGTGCGAGATGTCGAGATAGCAGGCGGCCGAGCCGCGGCGCAGGCTGCCCTGGCTGATCGCGAGCGTCAGCGAATCCATCACGCGCACGAACGGGATGATGCCGCTGGTCTTGCCGTTCAGGCCGACCGGCTCGCCGATGCCGCGGACGTTACCCCAATAGGTGCCGATGCCGCCGCCGCGCGAGGCGAGCCACACATTCTCGTTCCAGGTGTCGACGATGCCGTTCAGGCTGTCCGGCACCGAGTTGAGGAAGCAGCTGATCGGCAGGCCGCGGCCGGTGCCGCCGTTCGACAGGACCGGCGTGGCGGGCATGAACCACAGGCGCGAGATATAGTCGTAGAGGCGCTGCGCGTGTGCGGCGTCATCGGCATAGGCCGATGCGACACGGACGAACAGGTCCTGATAGCGCTCGCCCGGGAGCAGATAGCGGTCGTTCAGCGTATCCTTGCCGAAATCGGTGAGCAGCGCGTCGCGCGAATGATCGACCTCGACCGGATAGAGCTGCGCCTTCACTTCCTTCGAATCGCCGCGCGCGTCGAGCTTGCGATCGGCGCCGCCGGTCTTGGCGGGCGCAGAGCTCGCCTGAGAGGTTTCCGGGGCGCTTATAGCCGCCTCGATCGCGTCAGTGGCCATGGGTACGCTTGCCTCCTGGGTATCTCTGAAATCCATCGCTCTGCCCCTGTCTTTTCCATCAAACATACACGACCGGCTGCCTCGGCACCTTGCCCTGGTGTTCCCGGTCCGTTCGAATCGGGGGCGAACCCCCATGATATCATTTCAGGGGCGATTGAAGGAGGACAAACTATGCCTTGCCCGTACCTTAGGGCACGGGTCTGATGCAGTCCGCAATATGGGGTCGCGGTCGTCGTTCTACCAGTTCTTGGGTTCGCCCCCGAACTCAACCCCTACAGATTGTGCCCATTCGCGCGGGGGCGCAAGACGGTAAATGACATTTAGGAGACTCGGTTCGTCGCTAATTTGAGTCGGTTCGTGGCATCGGCGAAACGATGCAGTGCAGCGACGCGCGGAGTTCTGCGGGCTTCGTGAAACGCAAGAGAACGAACGCCGAACATGACTAAATTTTCACATTGGGTCCGGCGCGGCCATGGGCAGCCCGATGGTGGCGCGCAGCCCCCCACCGGGTGCCGCGTCGAGCGCCAGGGTGCCGCGATGGAGCTCCGCCAGCTCGCGCACGATCGACAGGCCGAATCCATGGCCGTCACCGCTTTCGTCGAGTCGGCGGCCCGGTCGCAGCGCCTCGGCGCGGTCCCCGGCCGGGATGCCGGGGCCGTCATCCTCGATCGTGATGTGCGCGCGGCCATCCGGTCCCGGCCCGGCGGTCAGCGCGATTCGCCCGGTCGCCCAGCGCCACGCATTGTCGAGCAGATTGCCGAGCAGCTCGTCCAGGTCCTGCGGATCGATCGCCAGAGCGAGACCCGGGGAGACCGAGCGGGAAAAGGCGATGGCGCGGTCGGCATGGATCCGCCCGAGCGCGTCGGCGATGCCGTCGATGGCCGGTTCGAGCGGAGTACGCCGCCGCGCCGCACCGCCCGAGGAATCGGCGCGGGCGCGGCCGAGATGGTGGCGGATCGAGCGGTCCATGCGCTCGACCTCGGCGGCCATCATGCCGTCCGGGTCGCAGTCCCGCCCGCGCAGGCCGAGCGCGAGCGCGGCGAGCGGAGTCTTCAGCCCATGGGCGAGATTGGCGACATGGCCGCGGGCATTGGCGAGGGCGGCGGCATTCTCGGCGAGCAGGGCGTTGAGTTCCTCGGCGAGCGGCCTGAGCTCGGCCGGTTGATCCGCCGGCACGGCATCGGCCCGGCCGGCGCGCACGGCGGCGAGCGATTGCCGCAGCGCGCCGAGCGGGCGCAGGCCGAGGCGGAGCTGCACCAGGGTCGCGGTCGCGAGCGCGATGCCGAGCAGGGCGAGCGAGCCGAGCAACGGCGCCATGGCGGCACGCAGGGGCCGCTCGACGATCTCGCGGGGGGCGGAGGCGGCGATGCGCACCGGGCCGGCGCTGGTCTGGACAGTCAGGCTGCGGGCGTGGCGATCGGCGCCCGTCGCGTCGCGCCAGTCGAGCGGATAGGGTTCCCCCTCATCGTGCCGGCGGCGGCGATGGCCGTCCGGTTCGGGCGGCGGGGGCTGGTCGACGCGGGGCTCGTCTATCCGGGGCAGGTCGGCCGAGGCGATGGTGCCGGCGGGTGCGTCGATCCGCCAGCCCCAGCCGGAACCGGCCCGGCCGAACGGGGCCGGTGAGACGATGCGGCCCCGATCGACCTTGCCGTCAGGGCCGATCGCCGTGGCGAGCAGCGCGACCTGGGCGTCGAGGCGCTGGTCGAGGCCCTGCATGACGAAGCGCTCGAGCACGGCGCCGATCGCCAGTGCGGCAAAGGCGAGCGCCGCGATGGTGGCGATGGCGGCAAGCGCGGCGAGGCGGCCGAACAGGGAGCGGGGCATCACCCTCACGGTTGCGTTTCCGTCAGGCGATAGCCGCGGCCACGCACCGTCTCGATCAGGTCGCGGCCGATCTTGCGCCGCAGCCGGCCGATGATCACCTCGAGCGAGTTGGAATCGGGATCGGCATCGCCTTCATAGACATGCTCGAGCAGGTCGAGCCGGTCGATCACCGTCTCCTTGCGCAGCATCAGCGCCGAGAGGATTCGCCATTCGAGCGCGGTGAGCTTTAGGGGCAGACGGTCGAGCTCGAACTGGCCGGTCTGGGCGTCGAAGCTGAGCGGTCCGCAGCTGATGAGCGTGGCGGAATGGCCGGCGGCACGGCGGATGAGGGCGCGCAGGCGCATGACCAGCTCCTCGACGCGGAACGGCTTGGTCAGATAATCGTCGGCGCCGGCGCGGAAGCCCTCGACCTTGTCCGACCAGCCATCGCGTGCGGTGAGGATGAGGACGGGCAGGCTGCGCCCGGCGGCGCGCCATTCCTTCAGCACCGCGATGCCGGACTTTATGGGGAGGCCCAGGTCGAGCACGGCGGCGTCGTAGATGCCCGTGTCGCCGAGATGCGCGCCGTCCTCGCCATTGGCGGCGATGTCGACGGCGAAATTCTCCGCCCTCAGCGCGCGGGCGATGCCGTCGGCGAGCGCGGTATCGTCCTCGACCAGCAAGATGCGCATGCGACTCCTTTCTCGTCGGCGACCCTTCCGTTCGTCCTGAGCTCGTCCTTGGCGGGCAGAAAGAAGAGCAAGGCTTCGACGAGCTCAGCCCGAACGGGGAGGGGATAGCACTTTGTCGCTAGGCTCCAGCTTTAAACCGAAACTGAACGGGGAGGTTCAGCGGGGCGTTGGCGCCAATGGCTATCACGGTTTCATCGTGAACCGATGGAGTGAGATCAATGACCGAAGACATTACCGTCAAGCCCGCCCGCAAGCTTTCGCTGCGCGCCGGACTTGCCGCCCTTGTCCTGCTTGGCGCCGGCGGCGCAGTGGGCGCGACCGCCGCGCGTCTTGCCGGGCCGACGATCGAGGTGGCGCCGCTGACCCCCGTGGCGATCGCCTCGCTGAAGACCGGCGAGGGGCTGGTCACGGTGCGCGGCAAGGTGGGCGACGTCTATGGATCGAACTTCATCCTGGCCGATGCGAGCGGGCGTACGATGATCGAAGGCGGGCCGCGGTCGGATGGGCTGGTCGCCGCCGGATCGACGGTGACCGTCCAGGGCTGGAACCGCGACGGCGTGCTGCGCGCGTCCTTCCTGGTCGGGACTGACGGCAAGGTGACGCCGCTTGGGCCGATGGGGCCTGGGCCTGGCGGGCGTCACGGCGGACCGGACGGGCCTGGCCGTGACGGTCCCGGTGGGCCGGGTCGTGACGGTCCGCGCGGGCCCGAGGCTGGCCCGCCGCCGCCCCCTCCTCCTGCGGATGCGGCTGCGGCTGCGGCTGCTCCGGCACCGGCTGCGCCCGTCGGGAACAGCGCGGGATAAGCACCGAACCCTCCCCCTTCGTCATGCCGGACTTGTTCCGGCATCCATTCTGCGGCGAGGCGCGACGCACATGATTGACCTATGCGCCCGCGGATGGATGGGCCCCGGAACAAGTCCGGGGTGACGGCTGTGGGTGGGGGTGGGGCTGACCCTACTCCCTCTTCATCGCCTCATAGGCCGCCTGCAGCCGCCCGGCGACGCTCGGTCGCCCGGTGGGTGGCGTGCCGAGATGCTCGGTGCGCAGCTCGTCCATGAAATCGGCCCACATCTCCGGCCCGCCTTCCTCCAATAGCTGCGCGCGGATCGCGAGGTCGGGGGTGACGGGCAGGTGCCGCCGCCCCCAGGCGCCCAGATGCGCCATCAGCGGCACGAGCTGGATCGCGGGCTCGGTCAGGCTGTAGAAATGCTTCTGCTTGTGGCTTGGATCGTCGGTGATGGCGAGAAAGCCCGCCGCGACGAGCTTTTTAAGGCGATCCGCCAGAATGTTGGAGGCGATCCCTTCCTCCGAGCGCGAGAGGAGTTCGCGAAAATGGCGGCGATTGCCGAACATGATGTCGCGGATGATAATCAGGCTCCAGCGATCGCCTAGCGTCTGGATGGTGAGGTTGATCGGACAGCCCGATCGCGGATCTTCGATATGGATCGCCATGGCTGGTTGCAATGTAGAACCGGTTTGGTAGAAGGCAACCGGTTTTGATTCGCAAGCGGTTTATGAGGAGAGGGCGATGACCAGGGTTCGCGTAAACGCTTATTCGATATCGGTGGACGGCTTCGGCGCGGGCGTCGACCAGAGCCTGGCAAACCCTTTGGGCGTGCGCGGCGAGGAGCTGCATGGATGGGCCTTCGCCACCAGGACCTTTCGCACGATGTTCGGTCAGGAAGGTGGATCGACCGGCGTGGACGAGGGGTTCGCCGCCCGCTCGATGGAGGGTCTCGGCGCCTGGATCATGGGCCGCAACATGTTCGCGCACAGCCGCGGCGACTGGTCCGATGACGGCTGGGAGGGCTGGTGGGGCGATACGCCGCCCTATCACTGCCCGGTGTTCGTCCTCACGCATCATGCCCGTCCGCCGCTCGAGATGCAGGGCGGCACCGTCTTCCATTTCGTCACCGAAGGCGCCGAAGAGGCGCTGCGGCTTGCCCGGCAGGCGGCCGGCGACCGCGACATCCGTATCGGCGGCGGCGCCGCGACGATCCGCGACTATCTGACCCTCGGTGCGATCGACGAAGCGCATCTCGCGATATCACCTGTGGTGCTGGGCAAGGGCGAGCCGCTGTTCGCCGGGCTCGATCTGCCGGCGCTCGGCTATAAAGTAGGCCAGCAGGTTCTGGGCGAGAACGCCACGCATATCGTGCTGACGAAGCAGTAAGGAGAGACCGGCATGACACTCAAGCTCTATGCCCATCCGCTGTCCTCCTATTGCCACAAGGCGCTGATGGCTTTTTACGAGAACGACATCCCGTTCGAGTATAAGCTGCTCGACGGCAGCGAACCGGTGGCGGGCGAATGGGCCTCCCTGTGGCCGATGAAGCGCTTCCCGCTGCTCACGGACGACGAGAGGATCCTGCCCGAAGCCAGCGTCATCATCGAATATCTTGGCCTGCATTATCCCGGGCCGGTCAGGCTGATCCCCGAGGATGCCGATGCGGCGATCGAGGTGCGCTTGATGGACCGGTTCTTCGACAATTATGTCATGAACAGCCAGGGGCGGGTCGTGTTCGACTTCATCCGCCCGGAAGGCACGCACGATCCGTACGGCGTGGCGCAGGCGAAGGCGATGCTCGACGACGCCTATGCCGTGCTCGACCGCTGGATGGAGGGCCGCGAATGGGCCGCGGGCGAGGCGTTCAGCATGGCAGACTGCGCGGCGGCGCCGGCATTGCTTTATGCCGACTGGACACATCCTATCCCGAAGGAATACGCCAATGTCTGGGCATATCGCACACGGCTGCTGGCGCGGCCATCCTATGCGCGGGTGCTGGAGGAGATGCGGCCATATCGCCACATGTTCCCGCTGGGAGCGCCGACCGATCGGGATTGAGGGGCGGCCTTCCACCGTCATGCCGGGGCTCGTTCCGGCATCCATTCCGCGGTGACGAAGATCAGGCGGAGCGCTTCTGCTGCGGCATCTGTGCGGACGGGGTCTGCGGATTCAGTCGCTCCATGTTGAAATGCTGGGCGAACTCCACACCGGCCTTGCCCTCTGCCGCCCAGCGGATCTTCGCCGGGAACATCTGCTCCTCGAGCAGCTCGATCATGATATCGAGCCCGATCGCATCCTGATCCACATCGACGCCGTCGATCATCGCGCCGTTCGACGACATGTTGCGGATGCGGACCTCGCCCTCGACGTCGCCGGAGGTGATCCGGGCCTTGCGGATCATCGAGTGGCGTGGGGCACGGCTGACCCGGTAGCCCGAGGCGGTCGCCATGCCCCCGGCCGCGGCAAGCTGCGCGAGCACGTCTGCCGCCCGGGCGGGCTTGCCATAGACATAGCCCTGGATGTGGCTGCAGCCGAGCTCGCGGATCAGCGCGATCTCGTCCCGCACCTCGACGCCCTCGGCAGTGGTTTCCATGCCGAGCGTATCGGCAAGCGTGACGATCGCCTTGATGATCGCGGCGTTGCGGTTGCCCGCCATGGTGGCGCCGCGCACGAAGCTCTGGTCGATCTTGATCTTGTCGAACGGCGCTTTCTTCAGATAGCCGAGCGACGAATAGCCGGTGCCGAAATCGTCGAGCGCCAGGCGGACGCCGATCCCTTTCAGCATCTTGAACATCTGCTCGGACGATGCGGTCTCGTCGAGGAACACGCCCTCGGTGATCTCCAGTTCGAGCCGGGCCGGAGCGATGCCCGACTTGGCAAGCGCGCTGGTGACGACGGCGGGCAGCGACGGATTCGCGAACTGGATCGGCGAGACGTTGACCGCGACGCGAATGTCCTTCGGCCAGCTCGCTGCCTCCATGCAGGCGGTGCGCAATACCCACTCGCCGATCGCCTCGATCAGCCCGCAATCCTCGGCGACCGGAACGAACTCGGCTGGCGAGACGGCGCCGCGGGTCGGATGATCCCAGCGGATCAGCGCTTCATAGCCGACGATCCGTTCTGTCCTGGTGCTGACCACCGGCTGATAGGCTACATAGAATTGGCCCTGCGCCAAGGCGTTGCGCAGATCGTCCTCGAGCTGCTTGCGGCTCTGTGCCCCGACCAGCAGCTCTTCACGGAAGAAGCGATGGATACCGCGGCCATCGGCCTTGGCGGCATAGAGCGCGAGATCGGCGTTGCGGATCAGGGTCTCGGCGTCGCGGCCGTTCTCGGGCGCGATCGCGATGCCGATCGAGCAGCCGATGGTGACCGAGGAGCCGTCGATGAAATAGGGCTGGGAGAGCGAGGCGATGATCGTGCGCGACAGTTCAGCCAGCCGCTCGCGACTGGATTCGCTCGGCAGCACCACCTGGAATTCATCGCCGCCAAGCCGGCCGACAAGACCGGCCTCGCCGACCGCGCGCTGGAGTCGCTGGCCGACCTGCTTGAGCAGGGCATCGCCCGATTGATGGCCCATCGTGTCGTTGACTGCCTTGAACCGGTCCAGATCGAGCAGCAGCAGCGAGGTCGAGCGATAGGTGCCGCTCGGCTGGTTGAGCATCTGATCGAGCGACAGGCGCATGCGCTGGCGGTTGGCCAGGCCGGTCAGGCCGTCGAACAAGGCGAGGCGGGTGATCTCGGCATCGGCGCGGCGGCGTTCGGTCAGGTCGCTGCCGCTGCCAGTGAAACCCTGGAAGCGGCCTAGCTCGTCGACGGTCGGGCGACCCGAGATCGACCACCAGCGTTCGAGCTTGCCCTTGCCGGCGGGGCGGACGGAATAATTGGAGAAGGCGGTGCGCGAGGAAAGGTGGAAGGCCAGGGTGCGCTCGGTCTCGGGCGAGGCGCTGTCCATGCGCAACAGGGCGGTCAGCGCCTGGCCGATTGCCGGGGTCTCGCTGGTGTCCAGCTCCTGCGCGACCTTGAGCGACAGATAGGTCACCTTGCCATGGCTGTCGGTCTGCCAGAACCAGCCTGTCGTGTGTCCTTCGAATTCCTGGACGAGGCGGGAGGCCATCCTGCCCTGCGTCGCGGCCGCACTGCGGTCTCCGGCGGCCGAGCGGTCGAGCCGGGCGAGGCGATAGGTGGCGACCGACAGGCAGGCGAGAAAGGCGAAGGCGATGCCGCTGGCCATGCCGAAGCCGGATTGCAGGGTGATCATCGCGACCAGCGCCGCCGCAAAGCCGATCGTCGCCGCGCGCACGGGATGGAGCACCACGACGAGCACGATGATGGTCGAGAAGACGGTGACGAAGCTGGCGAGCTGGCCGGTACCGGCCGGGAATTCGCTGCTGATCCCGAGCAGCGAGAAGAGCAGCACGGCGATCGTCGCGCCGATCAGCGTCATCGCACGGACATGCGCGAGCGGCGACGACCGGGTGAGCGCCGGGATCCTGAGCAGCGCCAGCGCGAAGACGCCGAGCCCGACGCCGATCGCACCGCGCAGCTCGATTTCGCGCAGAAGGTCGGCTCGGTCGAGCTGGAAGGCGCCGTACCAGAGCAGTACGGGAGCAGCGATGAGCGCCACCAACGCGAACAGCCAGGTGGCGGCAAGCTGATCGACCTGCCCGCGCAGCGTGGCCAGGTGCGTGTCGCCCATGTCTGCGGCGGGCGCGAGATCGTCCCGCAACGCGCCGGCGGCCGAGCTCAGGGCGCGAAAGGGGTGGAATGGGGCGATCATTGATCAGGCTCTAACGGGAGAACCTTGCCAAATTCCTTGCGCGCAATCGGAAAATCCGATTTTTCGCGGCCCCTTGGCCCGGCGCGATGCCGGGCATAAGGCAGCCGCGACTCATCCCGACTCAATCACCCCTTGGAACCGACCGACATGACCACCATCATCCGCGAAGCCGACCTGATCGAGAGCGTGGCCGACGCGCTTCAGTTCATCAGCTACTATCATCCGATGGACTATATCCGCGCGCTCGGCGTCGCCTATGAGGCCGAGCAGAGCCCGGCGGCGAAAGACGCGATCGCGCAGATCCTGACGAACAGCCGGATGTGCGCCGAGGGTCACCGGCCGATCTGCCAGGACACCGGCATCGTCACCGTCTTCGTGAAATGGGGCCAGGACTGCCGGCTGGAGAGCGAGAAGAGCCTGCAGGAAGTGGTCGATGAGGGCGTGCGACGCGCCTATCTCCACCCGGAGAACAAGCTGCGCGCGTCGATCCTGGCCGACCCTGCCTTCACCCGTCGCAACACGAAGGACAATACGCCGAGCGTGCTGCACGTCGAGATGGTGCCCGGCAGCAAGGTCTCGGTCGATGTCGCGGCCAAGGGCGGCGGGTCGGAGAACAAGTCCAAGTTCAAGATGATGAACCCGAGCGATTCGATCCTCGACTGGGTGCTCGAGATGATCCCGCAGATGGGCGCCGGCTGGTGCCCGCCGGGCATGCTCGGCATCGGCATCGGCGGCACTGCGGAAAAGGCGATGCTGCTCGCCAAGGAAAGCCTGATGGGGTCGATCGACATGGCCCAGCTCAAGCAGCGCGGGCCCCGCAACGACATCGAGACGCTGCGCATCCAGATTTTCGACGCGGTCAATGCGCTCGGTATCGGCGCGCAGGGGCTTGGCGGGCTTTCGACCATCCTCGACGTGAAGATCTTCGACTGGCCGACCCATGCCGCGTCGAAGCCGGTGGCGATGATCCCCAACTGCGCGGCGACCCGCCATGCGCATTTCACGCTCGATGGCTCGGGGCCGGTCTATCTGGAGGCGCCGAAGCTCGACGAATGGCCCAAGGTCGACTGGAAGCCGGACAGCGCAGCGATCCGGGTCGATCTCGACACGCTCACGCCGGAAGTGGTGCAGAGCTGGAAGCATGGCGACCGGCTGCTGCTCAACGGCAAGATGCTGACCGGGCGCGACGCAGCGCACAAACGCATCAAGGACATGCTCGATGCCGGCGAGGAGCTGCCGGTCGAGTTCAAGGGCCGGGTGATCTATTATGTCGGCCCGGTCGATCCGGTCGGCGAGGAAGTGGTCGGCCCGGCCGGCCCCACCACCGCGACCCGCATGGACAAGTTCACCCGCATGATGCTCGAACAGGGCCTGCTCGCCATGGTGGGCAAGGCCGAGCGCGGCCCGGCCGCGGTCGACGCGATCCGCGACCACAAGAGCGCCTATCTGATGGCGGTCGGCGGCGCCGCCTATCTCGTCGCGCGGGCGATCAAGGGCTCGAAGATCGTCGGTTTCGAGGATCTTGGCATGGAGGCGATCTACGAGTTCGAGGTCAGCGATTTCCCGGTGACGGTTGCGGTGGACAGCGAAGGACAGAACGTCCACCAGCTCGCGCCGCTCGTTTGGCGCGAGAAGATCGCGCGGGAGAAATTGCTGGAAGGCGTCTGATCCATGGCCCGCCGCATCGTCCTCACCTCGCCGCTCGCGCCCGACGCGATCGCGAAGAAGCTGAAGAATGTGCTCGGCGGGCGCACGGCCAAGCCAGTCAAGGGCGTGACCGGCAACGGGTCGGAACAGACGATGACGTTGTTCTATTATCGGCCCAACGTCCAGAATAGCTTCCAGACCACGCTGGTCGCGACGATGGAGCCGGTGGACGGCGGCACCCGGATCGAGGGGAAGATCGGGCCGCCCACCGGCGTGTTCGGCTTCATGGGGTGCTGGTTCGGGTTCCTGGCCATCTTCATCGGGATAGCGCTTACCGGCATGGTCTCATCCGCGGCACCCTTCGAGGCGATCCTGCCCTTTGTCGCGATCCCGCTGGGAATGATGGGGTTCGGGGCGATGCTGTTCCGGCTCGGCACCTGGACCTCGAAAAAGGATAGGGCCGCGATCCTCGCGTTCCTCGCGACCACGGTCGACGCGCGGCCGGTCAGCAATCGATAGACAATTTTTTTCCTCCCCATCGCAGATGGGGAGGGGGACCATGCGAAGCATGGTGGAGGGGAAATGCGGGCCAGTCGCAAAATGGTGCAACGTGCGAGGAAGTTGCGGCGTGTGATGACGCCTCCGGAGGTGCGCCTGTGGCAATGGCTGCGCGGAGAGCCGGAGGAGTTCAAATTCCGGCGGCAACACCCGGCGGAAAGGTTCGTGTTCGACTTCTATTGTCCTGCAGCGCGGCTCGTCATCGAAGTAGACGGCGAGGCGCACAACCGTGGCGACCAATCAGCGCGCGATGAAGCACGTGATGCGTGGTGCGCTCGGCAGGGGTTGCGCGTGCTGCGGGTCCCAGCGTTATCAGTGTTGAACGATCTTGACAGTGTCACTCGCGGGATAGTGGCGGTCTGCCACGAGCAACTGTCGCGCCTTCCCCTCCACCATTCGCCGGAAGAGGCGAATGGTCCCCCTCCCCATGCTTCGCATGGGGAGGAATAGGGATGATCACATCCCCCATATGGCTTCCCGCCACCATCACGGCGGGCGCGCTGCAGGCGTGGCGGACGGCGGTGCAGAAGCGCGTCAGCCACAGCATGTCGGTGAATGCCGCCGGGCTGGTGCGCTATCTGTACGGCTTGCCCTTCGCGCTGATCCTCGCGGGCATTTATGAAACCTTCTTCGCCCCGGGCGGCTTCCCGACGCTCGGCCCGACCTTCCCTTTGTTCTGCGCGGCGGGCGGGCTGGCGCAGATCATCGCCACGAACCTGCTCATCATGGCGTTCAGCCATCGCAATTTCGTGGTTGGCACCGCTTATTCGAAGACTGAGGCGGTGCAGGGCGCCGCACTGTCCTTCCTGCTGCTGGGCGAACGACTGAGCCCGGTGAGCTGGGCCGGCATCGGCTGCGGCGTCGTCGGCGTGATGGTGCTGTCGACCGGCGGCAAACGCATGGGGCCGATGGATTTCCTGCGCGCGCTCGGCCAGCCCGCCGCTTTGTGCGGCATCGCCTCGGGCTTCTTTTTCGCGCTGACCGCGATCGGCATCCGCCGGGCGACCCAGGATGTGGCGACGCCCGATCCGATCCAGGCGGCGCTGATCGTGCTGGCGGTGACGGTCTGCCTTCAGGTCCTGATGCAGGGCAGCTATTTGTTCCTGCGCGAGCGCGACCAGATCCGCACGGTGTTCGCCGAATGGCGTGTCGCGGGGCAGGTGGGGCTGCTGTCCTCCATGGGATCGGCCTGCTGGTTCACCGGCTTCGCCACCGCGCCCGTCGCGCTGGTGCGGATCGTCGGTCAGGTCGAGGTGGCCTTCACCTTCGCCTTCTCGCGTTTCTATCTCGGCGAGCGCATGATGCGCAGCGAGGGGATTGGACTGGTCCTGGTGGTGATGGGCGTCGTCCTGGCGCTGGCCGGGGCATTGTAGGACGATGACCGTATGAGAACCGGAATCCGTTCGTGACAGGCACCGACCGGCAGGCGGGAAGCACTGGGGCGCTGATCGCGACCGTGCTCGGGTCGAGCGTCGCGCTGATCGACGGGTCGGTCGTCAATGTAGCGCTGCCGGCGATGGCGCGCAGCCTCGGCGCCGATGGGCAGGGCGTGCAGTGGATCGTCAACGGCTACATGCTGCCTTTGTCGGCGCTGGTGCTGATCGGCGGCGCGCTGGCCGACGGGTTAGGGCGCAAGCGGACCTTCCTGTGGGGGCTGCTCTTCTTCGCCGTAACCACGCTTTGCTGCATGATCGCGCCGACACTTGGCTGGCTCATCGCCGCCCGGATCGGGCAGGGCGTCGGCGCCGCGCTGCTGGTGCCGGCGAGCCTGGCGATCCTCGGCGCGGATTTCGCGGGGGAGGCGCGGGCCAGGGCGATCGGTACCTGGGCAGCAGCGGGCGCGATCGGCGGGGCGATCGGGCCGGTGCTTGGCGGCTGGATGGTCGACCATGTCGGCTGGCGATCGATCTTCGGGCTGATCCTGCCGATCGCGGCGGCGGCATTCGTGATGGGCTGGCGCCATGTGCCGGACGGGCACGATGCCGATGCGACCCCGCCCGACTGGTATGGCGCCGCGCTGGCGACGGTCGGGCTCGGCCTGCTGGTCTGGGGGCTGACCCTGATGACGGTGCAGGATCGCAGCACCGGCGCCGCGATGATCGGGGGCGGGACGATCGCGCTGGTTGCGTTCGTGACGCTCGAGGCGCGGCTCGGCGACCGGGCGATGGTGCCGCTCGCCCTGTTCGGCACGCGCACCTTCACCGGCCTGACCCTGCTCACCTTCCTGCTCTACGCGGCGCTCTCGGGCTCGCTGTTGCTGCTGCCCTATCTGCTGATCGCGCGCGGCTGGAGCGCGGCGGCGGCGGGTACGGCGATGCTGCCGCTGCCGCTGATCATGGGCCTGGGGTCACGCAGCGTCGGCGCGCTCGCAGCAAAAATCGGCGCCCGGCCGCTCCTGTCGATCGGGCCGATGGTAACGGGCGTCGGGTTCGCGCTGTTCGCGACGATGCCGGCCGGGAGCATTGACTATGTGCGGCACGTCCTGCCCGGCATGATGCTGATCGGCATTGGCATGACGGCAGCGGTCGCGCCGCTGACCACCACGGTGATGGCGGCGGTCGACCATCGCCACACCGGCGCCGCCTCGGGCGTCAACAACGCGACCGCGCGGGTCGGCGGGATGATCGCGGTCGCGCTGATCGGGCTGGTGCTGACGGATAACGGACGCGGCGTCTCGCTCGGCGCCTTCCACGGCGCGGCAATCGCGGCGGCGGTGATGGCGGCAGGGGCAGGGTTGTGCGGGTGGCTGATGGTGCGGGTGGAGAAGGTCTAGCCGGGTAGTTGGGGCCTTCACCATACGCGGTAGGCGAGGACAGTCGATTGGATCGTAGCCGATGCCATCGGCCCCAATATCGCGTGATAAAGCAAGGCGCTGCTTGCGGTGCGGATGCTGCTGTGGGACGGGGCGGCGATGAAATCACCGGGAATTTTGGTGCGGATCGTCCGCGGAGCGCTGATCGCTTTCCTCTTCGCGACGGTTTTCTTGTGCCTCGCCATCACGATCGCTCCCCGCTTCCTCGACCGCATCTATTATCGCGGGCCGGTGTCGGCTCATTTCGATGGGCAGCGCTTCGCCAACCCGGATGACGACGAGGATACCGCAGGCGTACCGACCGGCGGCAGCCGTGCCGGTTTCTTCGCGCGCTACCTGACCGGCAGCGACGGGCGCCCGGCCTGGCCCGATCATGTCGCCGTGCGTCATGTGCCGATCCCCGCGCGGGTCGAGGGCGAGGCGATGGTCGCGACCTGGGTCGGCCACGCGACCGTCCTGATCCAGACCCAGGGCCTCAATATCCTGACCGATCCGGTGTGGAGCGAAAGATCGGGGCCGCTCGGGCTCGGGCCGAGGCGGGTCGCGGAACCGGGTGTCGCCTTTGACGATCTGCCGAAGATCGACCTGATCCTGGTCAGCCACAACCATTACGATCATCTCGACCTTCCCACCCTGAAGCGCCTGTGGGACCGCGACCATCCGCGCGTGATCACCGCGCTCGGCAATGACAGCGTCATCCGTCAGGCCGGCGTGCCGTCGGTCGCGCGGGACTGGGGCGGGCGGGTCGCGGTGAAGCCGGGCGTCGAGGTGGTCGTCACCCGCAATCATCATTGGGACAGCCGCTGGTTCACCGACCGCAACCGGGCCCTGTGGTCGAGCTTCGTCCTGCGCCTGCCGGGCGGGAACGTTTTCTTCGCCGGCGATACCGGCCCTGGGGACCTGCAATGGCCCGACGAGGCGCGGGCGCTCGGCCCGGTCCGCCTCGCGCTGATCCCGATCGGGGCCTTCCGCTTCGAGGCTGGGCAGATGGTGTCGGGCAGCCATATCGGGCCGATCGACGCTGTCGAGGTCTATCGACGGCTCGGCGCGCCGACCGGGATCGGCGTGCATTGGGGCACCTTCCGCCTCTCCTATGAGGCCTATGATACCCCGCCCCGGCTGCTCGCCGCGGCGGAGGAATGCGCTGGCCTTTCCGGCTTCGGCACGGTGGCGCTCGGCCAGCCGACGATCGTCGCGCCCTATGCCCCGCCCGTGCCGCACAGGGCGGTGCCGCGCGCGGATATCGTACGGTGCCTCGATACCGCGGCGGTGCGCGCGCTACGCTGATCCCATTTTCACCGGAATGAAGGTCGTTTCGAAATCCACCACCGTTCGTTTTCGAAACGAACTGGGAGGCACGGGAGCCCTGACACCGGCGTCCGCATTCCATCTCGGCATCGGAAACGGAGAGGCTTGGGTGCCGCGCGGGCCGGTGATATGAAGCCGCCACCGGGGGGAGTGATAACATTGACCGAGCGGGTCGCGCTGCGCGGATATGACACGACATTGGATCGCGCCGGGCTGTCGCTTGGTGCGGGTGGTCTTGCGGGCGGCGTGGTGGCGAGCATCCTCGTTGCCCTTGGCGGGCCGCCATCGCCCCTGGGAATCGTGGTGGGATTCGTCATCGGCGTGGTGATCACCGCGATGGCGGCGATCGCCGTCGCCGGGCCGCTGTGGCTCATCGCACATGCGCTTCACCGGCGCGGGCCTGGCACGGCGGCGCTGGTCGGCGCCCTTTGCGGCTTCGCCCTGTTCCTGGGCGGCCAGACCTATGGCTTCGGCCTGTTCGCCATGCCGGCGACCGATGCGCGCACCCTGATGTTCCGCTGGATCAGCGCGATCGCCACCAGCGTGATCCTGGCAGGCCTGTCGGCGGCGATCGGACTGGTGATGTGGCGGGTCGCGTACCGACGAATCTACTGATTTCTTTTCCCTCTCCCGCCGGGAGAGGGAATGCGCCCGCCGTCTTCGCCCCTATTTCGGGCAGTCGCCGACCCGCTTGCCGGCCGTCGTCATGCGCATCGTCACCGACGACGGCGCTGCGCTGCCTGCGCCCGGCAGTCTCATCTTCATGTCGACGACCATGTCGATCGCGGTCGGCTTGACCGTTCCGGTCATCTTGCCCGTCGCCTCCATGCCGCCATTGCTGCAGATCGCCGTGCCCGCGATGGTGGCTGTTCCCGCCTGGACCCGTTCGAAGCGGCAACCGCCCTGATCCTTCTGCACTGCCCTGGAAATATCCTCCTCGGCCTCTGCCTTGCTCATGCACTGGCGGCGCGTGCTGACCTGCGGGCCTGCCTTCATCCGTTCCGCCATGCCGGGGATATCGCCCTCCATCGCGAGGGTCTCGACCTTGGTCACATATTCCCATTCGCCGGGAATACGCGGTGGTGCCTTTGCCGCCACAGGCGCGGTGGGCGCCGTGGTGTTGGCGACCGGGCCCGTGTTGTTGCCTGGCGCACGCTGGTTGCACGCTGCGAGCGACACTGCCGCGCCGGCGAGCAAGAAATAGATCCGCATCGTCATTCCTCTGTTGCGATTGGCCGTATGGCCTGTCGTTGAGCGACCGTCGGGCCGCTTCCCGCCTTTCGTTGCGGGTCGGCGTCTTCCTCCCCATATTCACTCACTATGGCAATTCAGATTCGCACCAGCCTCGAAGAGCCCGAGACGGGCGTCAGCTTCGTTCCGCATCGTCCCGCACGCCCGCCTAAGGCGGAGGGTGGCAAGAAGTTCAAGCTCGTCTCCGACTATACGCCGTCGGGCGACCAGCCGACCGCGATCGCCGAGCTGGTCGAGCAGACCAAGGCAGGCGAGCGCGACCAGGTGCTGCTCGGCGTGACGGGGTCGGGCAAGACCTTCACCGTGGCGAAGGTGATCGAGGCAGTACAGCGCCCGGCTTTGGTGCTTGCCCCGAACAAGATCCTCGCGGCGCAGCTCTATGGCGAGTTCAAGAGCTTCTTCCCCGAGAATGCGGTCGAATATTTCGTCAGCTACTACGACTATTACCAGCCAGAGGCATACGTCCCCCGGTCCGACACCTACATCGAGAAAGAAAGCTCGGTGAACGAATCGATCGACCGGATGCGGCATTCGGCGACGCGCGCGCTGCTGGAACGGGACGACGTGATCATCGTCGCCTCGGTCTCCTGCCTCTACGGTATCGGATCGGTCGAAACCTATTCGGCGATGATCTTCGACCTGAAGAAGGGCCAGACGGTCGACCAGCGCGAGATCGTGCGCAAGCTCGTCTCGCTTCAGTACAAGCGCAACGACGCGGCGTTCCAGCGCGGCAATTTCCGGGTGAAGGGATCAAACCTGGAGATCTTCCCGTCGCATTATGAAGACACGGCCTGGCGCGTGTCCTTCTTCGGCGACGATATCGAGGAGATCGTCGAGTTCGATCCGCTGACCGGCAAGAAAGTCGCGAGCCTCGATTTTGTCCGCGTCTATGCGAACAGCCATTACGTCACGCCCGGCCCGACGCTGAAGCAGGCGATGGAGGCGATCAAGCACGAGCTGGCCGAGCGGCTGAAGGAGCTGGTGCCGGAGGGCAAGCTGCTCGAAGCGCAGCGGCTGGAGCAGCGCACCAATTTCGACCTGGAGATGATCGCGGCTACGGGCTCGTGTGCCGGCATCGAGAATTACTCCCGCTTCCTCACCGGCCGCATGCCGGGTGAGCCGCCGCCCACTTTGTTCGAATATCTCCCCGACAATGCTTTGCTGTTCGTCGACGAAAGCCATGTCACGATCGGCCAGATCAACGGCATGTCGCGCGGCGATCACCGCCGCAAGCTGACGCTCGCCGAATATGGCTTCCGCCTGCCCTCGGCGATCGACAACCGCCCGCTGCGCTTCAACGAATGGGAGGCGATGCGCCCCCAGACTACCTATGTCTCGGCCACGCCGGGCGGGTGGGAGATGGAGCAGACCGGCGGCGTCTTCGCCGAGCAGGTCATCCGCCCGACCGGGCTGATCGATCCGCCTATCGAGATCAAGCCGGTCGAGGAGCAGGTGCAGGACCTGATCGTCGAGGCGAAGAAGACCGCCGAGGCCGGCTATCGCACGCTGGTCACGACCCTGACCAAGCGCATGGCCGAGGACCTCACCGAGTTCATGCACGAGGCCGGCATCAAGGTCCGCTACATGCATTCGGATGTCGAGACGCTCGAGCGCATCGAGTTGATCCGCGATCTCAGGCTTGGGGTGTACGACGTGCTGGTCGGCATCAACCTGCTGCGCGAGGGGCTCGACATCCCCGAATGCGGGCTGGTCGCGATCCTCGATGCCGACAAGGAAGGCTTCCTGCGCTCCGAGACCTCGCTGATCCAGACCATCGGACGCGCGGCGCGCAACGTCGACGGCCGGGTGATCCTCTATGCCGATCGCATCACGGGCTCGATGGAGCGCGCGATGAACGAGACCAACCGGCGCCGCGAGAAACAGCTCATCTACAATGCCGAGCATGGCATCACCCCGACGACGATCCGCCGCAACATCGGCGACATCATTCAGGACGTGTCGAGCCGCGACCAGGTCACGATCGAGATCGACGAGGATCGACCCCACATGGTCGGTCACAATCTGCGCGCCTATATCGAGGAGCTCGAAAAGAAGATGCGCGCCGCCGCCGCCGACCTGGAGTTTGAGGAAGCCGGTCGCCTGCGCGACGAGATCCGCTCGCTGGAAGCCGAAGAACTCGGCCTCCCCGCCGACGAGCACCGTGCGCCGGTGATGGGCCGATCGAACGAGGGTAAGCCCGGCACGCGCAAGACCCGCTACGGCAAGAGCCAGAAGATGCGTGTGGGCGGCGGGCGGCGTTGAGGCTTTTTCCGCTGCTCGCGCTGCTGGTGCTGGCCGGCGGGTTGCGAGAATAAGGTGGCTGATTCCGCCCGACAAACCGGTTGGGATGCGGGATGGCACTATACGCGGTACGGCGGGAAACCCGGCGTCTATTACGGTTTTGGTCCGCGGGAGGTGGCGATCGTCGGGACGTGCGACGCGTTCCCGATATTTTCGCTGGTGGGCGGCGACTACAGGATGAATGTGAAGCGATTTACCGTTGCCGCAGATGGATGGCGTCAGGAATTCGACGCTTTTCAGGGCGAGCATGGGCGTTCGCTTCCGCTCGTGTCGGGGGGCTTTTCCGTCGAGGATAAGCGTATCGCCTCAGTCGCGTTCGATGAGCGACTTTCCCGCGCACGCTCCCAGATTGCCATTGTCACGGATGACGGGTGGCAACGTGCCTTGCCGCCAAGTCCAATGGTTGGCCGCTTCATCCATGAGTGCGTCTCGTGGCGAGAGAAATATCCGAACGCGTAATCTGACGGGTTGACGCAGAGTACGCCAGAATTGAAGTCCGAAGCGGACGACCGATTACGCGCTCAAATCGGGCTCCGGATCCCATAACCGATTCGAAACTAGCCACTGAGGCGGGTCGTTCGGGACACTTGCCGGTCGATTCCGTCAAAAGCCGCCCGCCACCATGCGTTCGGGCAGCCTCCGCACGGAGAGCCAGAATCATATACTATACAATCCGATTGCGTGTGGCGGCGACTCATGCATATCTTCGCGGCGCCGGCGCTTTCGCGTTGTCCGACGCTATGGATGGACTTTGGGCATTCTGGTTCACACGTGCCGAAAGTGACTATGACGACCTCTATCAGCCGCCGCCAAGCTCTCCTGTCCACCGCTGCCGCACTTGCCGTCGCCCCCTGGGCGGCCCGCGCCGAGGCGCAGGCCGTGCTGAATGGCGGCCCGGGCGCCGCGCCCGCCAAGCCGGCCGCCGACACCGATTGGCTTGGCTATGGCAATGATCTGGCCTCCACTCGCTATGCCGGCCTGGACCAGATCGACGCCTCCAACTTCAACAAGATGGAGGTCGCCTGGCGCTTCAAGACCGACAATTTCGGCGCGCGCAAGGATTCCTATTTCAACGCCACACCCACGGTGGTGAAGGGCCGTCTGTACGGAACCGTCGGCCTCGAACGCTATCTGGTCTGCATGGATGCCGGCACCGGTCAGATCATCTGGACCTACCGGCATGACGAGAAGGGGCGCCTTGGCGCCCGCGGCGGCTCCGGCTGGGGCGTCGGCTACTGGACCGACGGGACGGTGGAGCGGATTCTCTACGTCACCCGCAGCTATCAGCTGATCTCCATCGACATAAAGACCGGCCTTCCCGATCCCGCATTCGGGACGGGCAACGAAGTGGACCTGCGGCTCGATTGGGATCACGACATAGATCCCAAGGCGCCGGTCGTCGGCCTTCATGCCCCACCCCTCGTGGTGCGGGACACCGTCGTCATCGGCACTGCGTCGTCCTCGACCGGCCCCGGCTATCTGCGCGGCTTCGACGTGCGGACGGGCAAGCGGAAGTGGATCTTCCACACCGTGCCGAAGAAGGGCGAGTTCGGCTACGACACCTGGATCAAGCCGGGACAGGCCGAAACGGCGACGAACACCGGCGTGTGGGCGATGATGTCGGCCGATCCGGAGCTCGGCCTCGTCTATGCCGGCGTCGAGCTGCCCCAGGCCGACTGGATCGGTGTGACCCGGCACGGCGATGCGTTGTTCACCGAAACCCTGGTTGCGCTCGATATCGAAACGGGGGAGCGCCGGTGGCATTTCCAGACGGAACATCACGGGCTGTGGGATCGCGACATCGCGTGCGCCCCGGTGCTGATGGATGTCCGCCAGGGCAGGAAGGTGATCAAGGCGCTCGCCCTGCCGACGAAGCAGGCATTCCTGTTCGTGCTCGACCGTGCAACCGGTAAGCCGGTCTGGCCGATCCGCGAGGAGAAGGTGCCCGCCGGCGACGTGCCCGGCGAATATTATGCGCCGACTCAGCCCGTGCCGTCGCGGCCGCCGCCGTTCGATCGCCAGGGTGTCACTGCCGACGATGTGATCGACTGGACACCCGAGCTCAAGGCGCGGGCGCTCGAGATCATCGGCCACTATCGGCTTGGCGGGCTCTACCGCCCGCCGACCATGACGAAGCCTGAAGGGCCATGGGGCACGCTGATGACGCCMGAGAATCAGGGTGGCGCGAACTGGCCGGGTGGCGCCTGCGACCCGGAAACCGGGATCTTCTACATCTATTCGAAAACCGTGCTGCAGAACTACGCGATCAGGCAACTGCCCAACGGGCGCCTTGTCCAGGGCGGCAGCACGACCCGCGGCACCAACGATAATATGGGCGGGGCCTTTGGCGGATCGGCGAATCCGGGCGGTCGGCCGGGGCTCGGCGGGCCCGTGGCGCCGAACGTGAAGGACGGGTTGAACGATCCGATCACGCCCGACCTGCTCACCATCAACGGCATGCCGATCCTGAAGCCGCCCTATGGTCGCATCACCGCGCTCGACCTGACTCACGGCACGAAGCTGTGGCAGGTCGCGCACGGCGAAACGCCGGACTTCATCAGGAACAATCCGCTGCTCAAAGGCGTCACCATCCCGCGGACGGGGCAGTCGGGCATCCTCGGCGTTCTGGTGACCAAGACCCTCGTCATCTGCGGCGACAGTGGCGAATTCACCGACGAGCAGGGACGCAAGGCGGCCCGGCTGCGCGCCTATGACAAGATGACCGGGCGTGAAGTCGGCGCGGTCTTTCTCGATCAGCCACAGACCGGCTCGCCGATGACGTACATGCATGGCGGCCGTCAGCATATTGTGCTGGCCAGCGGCGGCCTCGATGGTGCGGAGTTCATCTGCTACCGCCTGCCCGTGCCGCGCCCGGCCGGGCCACCACGGCCCGAAGCGCCGCGGCCGCCGATCACGGACTGACCGCAAAGCGGTCGCCGAAAGGAGGTTGCGGCCCTTCCTCATCCGGCGGGTCGCTGGATGAGGACAAGGCTCGGCTTTCGCCGTGGCGTTCTAGGAGCGGCCGTTCCCCGTCGCGGTCATGCGGGACCGCGAATCCGGGGGCGGGAACAGCAGGCGCGGCGGATCAGCGTTGCTTCTTGGCCGTCGTCGCAGTGAAATCCGGGTCCTTTTTCGCCACCCAGTCGACGAATTTGCGTATGTTGGGATTGGCCAGCAGCATATCCACATCCGTCCCATATCGCTGCAGTTCGGAATTGGTGAAATTGGCCACCAGCGTCTGCTGACAGATGGGGTGCATGGGCACGACGTCACGCCCGCCCCGGCTCTTGGGCACGGGATGGTGCCAGACGATGGTCTTGCCGGTAGGCCTGCCACAGAGCCAGCAGGCTACGACCGGGGCCGGAGCCTCTTCTTCACGATGCAGGTCCCCATAGGGGTCATGTTTTGAATGCTTGCGTGCCATGCGTCGATCTCAATGCCTGAACTTGAGCCGCGCACCTATAGCGCCGCGAAGGAATCGCGGTGGAATTGTGGTGGCAGTCCAGCAAATACCGCTGGCCAGCGGAGTCGCGACGACGCTGAGTCATTGTCTCAGCCCAGGTGACGCTCCGCCATGTATCGTGCGGGAGAGGTGCCGAGTGCCTTGCGGAACATGGTCACGAAGCTCGGGACGCTCTCATATCCAAGATCGCCGCTGACCTGTTGGATCGAGGCGCCGCCGGCCAGCCACTTCACCGCCAGAACGACGCCGAGCTGCTGGCGCCATCGGCCGAAACTCATGCCTGTCTCTCGGCTCATCAGTCGCAACAGCGTCCGTTCGCTCATGCCGGCGCGTCGCGCCCAGCTCTCCAATGTCCCACGGTTTGCCGGGAAAGCCATCATCTCGTCGACAATCCTGCGAAGCCGCGGGTCGGAAGGCATCGGCAGATGCAGATCCTCGACCTGCGCCATCGCAAGTTCGTCGAGCAGGACCGCGACCAGCCGGGTGTTGGCGCCACCCTCCTCATAGAGATACGGCAGGTGCGCGGCCCGCGACAGGAGCTCGCGCAGCAACGGCGTCACCGACACCGCGCAGCAGGTTGTTGGCAAATGCATATCCACCCCGGGATCGACGAACGCGTTATAGCCTTCGAGCGCACCCGCCGCCTTGATGGCATGAAGGGCACCGCCGGGGATCCAGATGGCACTGCGCGGTGGTACGATCCACAGCCCGCCCTCGACTTCGCAACTGAGCGCACCGCGCTGGACGAGAAGCATCTGCCCCTTCTTGTGGCGATGATGATCGAGTTCGAATCCGCCGACATCGGACATCTCCGCACCAAAGGCGACGATCGGTCGCGGCACTTCATCGGGATCGACCCATTCGAAATCCCGCAATGCGTTCATAATCGGCATGGGTAACGCCTGTGGACATGAGGATCATTGGCGACAATGAATAACACTTTGTCTGTCCTTCGTAATGACGCCAAGGCAGCTCCCCGGTATCCGATCGCCATCATCCCGTCGAGCCGCTCCGGCGTCGGCCATCGGTAAGGACCATCATGAGCACATTGAGCAGCCCGCGTGTCGCCGATCTTCTGGAAGATCTTCACCGCAATGCCGAAGCGACAGATCGCGCTCTTTCCGAAGCGATGAAAGCCAGGATCGCGGCACCGGGCGCATCGATCGAGGCTCTGGTCGCTGATCTGCTCGCCGATGAGCGMGCCGACTATCGGGCGACCTATCGCGATCGCGCCGACAATTTCCTGGCCGTCTCACCGGACTATGGCCGGTTCCTGTATGCGATCGCGCGCGCCTGCAAGGCGACCCGGATCGTCGAGTTCGGGACGTCGATGGGAATCTCCGCGATCTATCTCGCCGCGGCGTTGCGCGATAATGGCGGGGGTCATCTCGTCGGCAGCGAAATGGAGGCCGCCAAGGTCGTTCGCGCCCGGGCCAATCTCGAGGCGGCTGGACTAGCCGATCTTGTCGACATCCGCGCCGGCGATGCGCTCGAGACGCTGAAGGATGTCGGCGGCGAGGTCGACCTGCTGCTGGTCGATGGTGCCTTCTCGCTATACCTGCCGGTGCTCAGGCTGGTCGAGCCTCGGCTGAAGACCGGTGCCGTAGTGCTTGGCGAGAACGCCTTCGACCCCGAATATCAGGCCTATATACGCGACCCCGCGAACGGCTATGTTTCGCTTTCTTTGCCGGACGAAGGTCGCGGTAACGAATTTTCCGTGAAGCTGTCGTGATGCCCGCCATCGGATCGTCCGAACGCCTCGGCACCAGGGAGCAGGGGCGTCTGGGCAAGGCGCTGACACGCCTGTGGATGAAACGCGCGACCGTCACCGCAAACGAGCAACTGGCCGATCGTTTCCATCTGATCACGCTGGAGGGTCCCGCGCTCGCGGGTGTGGCATGGCGACCTGGACAGAAGATACAGATCGCGATGGGGTCGGCGTTCACGACGCGAACCTACACGCCCATCGAATGGAACCCATCGGCCGGGCGAACCTGTATCCTGGCTTATTCCCACGGCGACGGACCGGGCAGCGCCTGGGTTCGCGATGCTGTGCCTGGTGGCGAGTGCGACATCTTTGGTCCACGCGCATCGCTGGATCTGTCCCGATTGCCCGGTCCGCTTGTCATCGTCGGTGACGAAACCTCGATGGGCCTTGCCTATGCGGCGGGTGCTCAGGATCGAACGCGCCTCGTGTCACCCATCTTCGAGGTCGGCGACATCGAGAGCGCCCGGCACGTGTCCACCCAGCTGGGTTTCCAGCATGTCGCGTTGATCGCGAGGAGCCAGGACAATGCGCATGTCGGGGCATTGGAGGCCGCGCTCTCCGACGGCATTGCCGCTGGCGCGTCGTTCGTGCTCACCGGAAAGGCCGCAACGATACAAAGGCTTCGGCAGAGCCTGAGGCTGCAGTCGATTCCGGCACCGCGCATCGTCACCAAGGCCTATTGGGCGCCTGGCAAGACTGGCCTGGACTGACGCCGCACGAAAGCACGCCTATTCCGGCGCGCGCCCGGCCGTTCGTGTGAGGCCGCTCGAAACTGGTTGTCGATCGATTCAACCACGGCCCGAATCATTGCACCGTGAAGACCGGCCGGGTGCGGCAAATCCCGGCTCGCTCTTTCCCATGACGGTCGCGTCGGCGACGCTTCCACCGTCCCTGATATGTTGAACGCGCCCTGTTAATCGAGCGCGCGCCCCTGTTCCGCAGGACTTTCACCCTGTTATTGCGGAACAGGGCAAATGCTCGGCAGGGTGTTGATAGAAAGGGAAAAAATCTCCAACAAAGTTGGAGATAACAGGGGCGAGAAAAAATCCCGCCCTGTTTCGCCCTGTTATTGGCCGGGAACAGGGCGAGTTGGCGCCGGTATGGACGTTATACCGCGATGCCGTCCTGACCGCCGCCGAGCGACAGGTCCTCGATCGCGACGCCGTAATAGCTCGCGACGCGATTGGCATAGGCCTGGTCGAACAGCGGCGGGTTGGCGGCCCAGCTCGGTCCGCCTTCGAGCACCTTGCGGTCGATCGTGACGATATAGGTGTCGGCCGCCGGATCAAAGGCAAGCAGGCTGAAGGGCAGGGGATAGAAGGCCTTGCCCATGCCGAGGAAGCCGCCGATCGTCAGCACGACATAGGCGGTCTCGCCCGTACGCTTGTTGATCAGGAATTCGTAGACCGATCCGACCTTGTCGCCTTCCCGACCTTTGACCTTGATCGAATCGCTCTCGTTCGAATGGGCGAGCAGCTGGATAGGGTCGTTCTTAGACATCGTCTTTCCTTCAATCGGTCAGTCTTCGAGGATCAAACTCGTTCGCTTGGTTTCCGGCAGCATCAAAAACGCCATCGTCGCGCAGGCGAGGATCGCCGTGACGTACCAGTAGAAAGCGGATTCGACATGTGCGTTCTTGAACCAGAGCGCGACATATTCCGCCGTGCCCCCGAACGCTGCATTGCCGATGGCATAGGGCAGGGCAACGCCCAGCGCACGGATATGCGCCGGGAACAGCTCGGCCTTCACCAGCGCGCTGATCGAGGTGTAAGCCGACAACAACATCAGCGGCACCAGGATGATCGCGAACGCGACCAGCGGATCGCTTGCCACCGCCAGCGCGCTGAACATCGGCACGGTGACGAGCATGCCGCCGACGCCGAACAGCAGCAGCATCGGCTTGCGCCCGAACTTGTCGGCGAGCAGCCCGAATATGGGTTGGCTCAGCATGAACAATACAAGCGCCGCGGTCATCACCTGGGTCGCGGTCTGGATATCGAAACCGCTCGTATTGACCAGGAATTTCTGGAGATAGGTGGTGTAGGCGTAGAAGGTGCAGCTGCCCCCCGCGCTGATGATCATGACCAGCAGGAACTCGCGCGGATGCGCCTTCCACAGCGCGACCAGGCCTGATTTGGGCCGGTCGGCGGACTGATTCTCGAACGAGGCTGTCTCGGCCAGGCGGCGGCGCAGGATGTAGACGGCCAGCGCCAGCACGGCACCGAAGAAAAAGGCCAGGCGCCAGCCCCATTCCGACATCTCCGCCTTGCTCAGCGCAGTCTGGAGCAGCAGCGTAACGGCAAGCGCGGTGAGCTGTCCGCCGATCAGGGTGACATACTGGAAGCTCGACCAGAAACCGCGCCGGTCACGCGTCGCCATTTCGGACAGGTAGGTCGCGCTCGCGCCATATTCTCCACCGACCGACAGGCCCTGGATCATGCGCGCCAGCACCAGGATGGCAGGTGCGGCAACGCCGATCGATCCATAACCGGGGACGAGGGCGATCATCAGCGAGCCGAGGCACATCAGCCCGACCGACAGCGCGAGCCCCGCCTTGCGGCCATGCGTGTCGGCATAGCGTCCCATCCAATAGGCGCCGATCGGCCGCATAACGAAGCCGACCGCGAAGATCGCGCTGGTGCCCATCAGCTGCGCGGTCGCATCGCCCTTAGGGAAGAAGGTCGCGGCGAAATAGAGCGAGAGCGATGAATAGGCATACCAGTCATACCATTCGACCAGGTTGCCGGCCGATCCGCCGATGATTGATTTCAGCCGCCTGGCCTGGATCGCCATGTTCCGCTCTCTCCCCGTCCGCGCCAGTGCACGGCCCGGCGGCAACAGAGGCGAATTCGCCGGGCGATGCAAGACGAGCGGTTGAGCCGCATGGCCGCTTCGCGCATAGAGGTCGCAATGCGTCTGTTTCCGCTTCTCGCCGTGATGGTTACCCTCGCTAGCTGCGTTGGCACCACCGCGCCGCCACGACCCGCGCCGAGGCCCGTTCCGACGCCGGTCTATACACCGCCGCCGCCGGCCCCCACGCCGACCGCGGCACCGCTCGGCAAGGACTGGCGCGACTGGCCGCTGACGCCGGGCGACTGGGCCTATCGCCAGGATGCGCGCGGCTCGATCGCGCTGTTCGGGGTGCCCGGTGCCGATGCCGCGCTGACCCTGCGCTGCGACCGCGCGGCGAACACTCTCTATCTTTCGCGACAGGGCATCGCTGCCGGACCGGTGGCGATGACGATTCGCACATCGACGGCGCTGCGGACGCTGTCCGCCTCGCCCACCGGCGGCACGCCGTCCTATGTCGCCGTCGCGCTCCAGCCGCGCGATGCGCTGCTCGACGCGATGGGTTTCAGTCGCGGGCGCTTCGTGATCGAGCAGGCAGGCTATGTGCCGCTGGTCGTGCCTGCCTGGGCCGAGATCGAACGCGTGACAGAGGATTGCCGGCGCTGACGGGATAAAGTTTTCGCCTCGCGCGTTTGCGCCGCGAGGAGAATGCCATGATCCGCAAACTCAAATCCGGCGACTATCGCCTCTATTCGCGCAAGGTCGATCCGGACACGCACAAGCGCCGCAACCTCGGCACCTTCGACAGCCGCGCCGCCGCCGAGAAGCACGAGCGCGACGTCCAGTATTTCAAGCGGCACTGATCATGGCCGACGAAAAATGGTCACAAGACGTGACCGAGCACAGCAATGCGCTCGACCTGCAGCGCGAGGTCTTCACCTGGAAGGATCCGAAGCGCATCGCCGCGTCGCTCAAGCGGTCGGCCGAGCACAGCCGGAGGCGGCGGAGCACGCCGTTCCGCTCCGCCATGTCGATGCTGACCTTCTATATCAACCGCGCCGGGCACGGCCTGGATGCGAAGCAGAAGAAGGTGCTGGAAGAGGCGAAGGAGGAACTGCGCGTCGCGTTCGGCAAGGCCTGACGGGCGGGTGCCCGGGAAGCGGCGCAGGCGGACGAGAATCGTCGAAAACGCATAACATTACAAGACTTGTTTATGTGATTCGGATGATTCAAACAGGGTGCGTATCCAGTCCTGGGTACGACGTTTTAACTAGCGAAAGGAGGTGATCCGATGTCTCATGGTTCAGCAATGGGGTCGGTTCAGTTCGTTCGGGGGACGCACCGCTAGCTTTATCGGGATGACGGCGGGGGGTATTCTCCCTCAATCAACGCTGCCGTCTATCGAAGCTGCGGTTCGCATGGTCTCCCGGGCTGGAACATCCGGCCGCTGACCATGTCAGGAGGTTGCCGGGTCTGCGGACCCGGCAGCCTCTTTTCATATCTGGCGCCCGCCCTCGGGCTTGTCGCGCCGTGACGCCGGGCGCAAAGCGCCCGCAATGACCCTGACGCCCCGCCTGCTAGCCCTTACCTGGTTCGCACGCCTGCGCCGCCGGTTTCGGGCGAGCGAGGCATGGTTTATCGTCCTTGCCATTCTCGTCGGCGGCGCGGCCGGGCTGTTCACCGTCGCGCTGGGTGGAATCGCGCGGACCTTGCAGCATCTGCTGTTCCGCCTGCCGCCGATGACGAGCCTGAGCAGCCTTGCCACCCTGTCGCCGTTTCAGCTTCTGGTCCTGCCGATCGGCGGGCTGATCCTTGCCGGCTTCACCTGGATCACGCGGGCGCGCCGCCGGGCGATGATCGACGCGGTCGAGGCCAATGCGCTGCATGGCGGGCATATGTCGATGCCCGACAGCCTGGTGATCTCGGGGCAGACAGTGATCTCCAACGGCTTCGGCGCGTCGGTCGGGCTCGAAGCTGGTTATGCGCAGCTTGGGGGCGCGGTCGGTTCGGTTGCGGGCGGGGCCTTGCGGCTGCGGCGAGCGGACCTGCGGACTCTGGTCGGTGCCGGGGCGGGGGCGGGCATTGCCGCCGCGTTCGGCGCGCCGCTGGCGGGCGCCTTCTATGCCTTCGAGATTGTCATCGGCGCCTATACCCCGTCGGCGATCGCGCCGGTCGCCGCGGCGGCGCTGGCCGGGGCGAGCGTGTCGCAGGCGCTCGGCATCGCGCCTTACATCGTTTCGACGACCGCCAATGTCGCGGTGCCGACGGTCGATTACCTGCTCTACGCCCTGCTCGGTGGCTTGTGCGCCGTGCTCGGCATTGCGCTGATGCGCGCGGTCGCGCTGGTCGAGGCATTTACCCGGCGGGTCCACATCCCGGCGTCGGTCCGGCCGGCGATCGGTGGCCTAATATTGATCCCGATCGCGATGGTCACGCCGCAGGTATTGTCCTCCGGGCACGGCGCGCTGCATCTCGATCTGGCGATTGGCTATCCGCTGGCCCTGATCGCCGCGGTGCTGGCGGCGAAATGCCTGGCGTCGATCGTGTCGCTCGGTTTCGGCTTTCGCGGGGGACTGTTCTTCGCGTCATTGTTTATCGGCACCCTGGTCGGCCATTTGTTCGCCGGTTCGCTCGAGCAGGTCGCCGGGCATCCCTTGCTCGTCCAGAACGACGCGGCAATCGTCGGCATGGCGGCGCTGGCGGTGGCGGTGGTCGGCGGGCCGATGACGGTCGCGATGCTGGTGCTCGAAGCGACTCATGATTTCTTCCTGACCGGCGCGGTGGTCGCCGCCTCGCTGGTCGCGAGCACGATCGTGCGGGCGCGTTTCGGTTATTCCTTCTCGACCTGGCGGCTCCATCTGCGCGGCGAGACGATCAAGAGCGCACGGGACGTCGGATGGGTGCGCACGCTCACCGCCGGCCGGATGATGCGCCGCGAGACCCAGGCGACGCCGGCGGACATCAGCGTGGCCGAGTTCCGCCGCCGCTTCCCGCTCGGCTCGGCCAGCCGTGCGGTGTTGATCGAGCCCGATGGCAGCTATGCCGGCATCCTGGTGCCGGCCGCCGCCTATGCCGACGGCGTCGACGATCAGGCGACTGCCCGATCGCTGGTAGCGTCGCCCACCGCGCCGCTCGCGCCCGACGCCGACATCGTGGCGATCATGGCGCGGTTCGACATGGATCAGGTCGACGAGCTTGCGGTGGTCGGGCCGGGCGGTGCCGTGCTGGGCGTGCTCTCCGAGAAATTCGTGCGCCGCCGCTATGCCGAGGAACTGGAAAAGGGCCAGCGCGACCTGTTCGGCGAATGAGCCGAGCGGCGTGATCCCGGCTTGTTACGGCAGGCGCGGTGCCGCATGATTTGGCTTCGAGCGAGAAAAGGGGGCGGTGAATGCGCGCTTTTGCGATGAGTCTGTTGCTGTCGGCCGCCATCGCCGGACCGGTGTTCGCCCAGAAAGCCCCTCGGGTCAACGAGCAGTCGATCGACCAGCTTCAGGCGATGATCGCGAAGGGTACCACCAGCGAGGCGATCACCCGTGCCTTTCTCGCCCGGATCGCGGCGATGGACCGCGCCGGACCGACGCTGCGCGCCGTGATCGCGGTCACGCCCGACGCGGTCGCTCAGGCCAGGGCAAGTGATGAGCGGCGCAAGGCGGGCAAGGCGCTTGGCCCGCTGGACGGCATCCCGGTGCTGATCAAGGACAATATCGAGACGAAGGAACTGCCCACCACCGCGGGTAGCCTGGCGCTCAAGGACAATATGACCGGCCGCGACGCGCCGGTGATCGCCGAGCTGCGCAAGGCTGGCGCGGTGATCCTCGGCAAGACCAATCTATCGGAATGGGCCAATATCCGCTCGAACGCTTCGATGAGCGGATGGAGCGCGGTCGGCGGCCTGGTGCGCAATCCCTATGCGCTCGACCGCACCTCCTGCGGATCGTCCAGCGGGTCGGGCGCTGCGGTGGCGGCCAGCTTCGCGCCGGTGGCGATCGGGACCGAAACTGATGGATCGGTCGTTTGCCCGTCCTCGATGAACGGGCTGGTCGGGCTGAAGCCGACGCTCGGATTGGTCAGCCGTACTCATGTCGTGCCGATCAGCCATAGCCAGGACACGCCGGGGCCGATGGGGCGGTCGGTGAAGGACGTGGCGATCCTTTTCTCGGCGATGGTGGCGGCCGATCCGGCTGACAGCGCGACCAGGGACGCGGCGAAATATCGCTCGGACTTCGCGAAAGGCTTGTCGCCCGACTCGCTCAAGGGATTACGCATCGCGGTGTTGCGGCCGGACATGCCGGCGGCGATGAAGCCGGTCTATGACGCTGCACTCGCGGTGCTGAAATCGGCGGGGGCGGTGCTGGTCGATGTGCGGCAGCCCAAGCTCGACGGGGCCGGCGATGCCGAGTTCGAGGTGCTCAAGGTCGAGCTCAAGGCCGATCTCGACGCCTATCTCGCAACCACGCCCAACGCGGTGACGACGCGGACGCTCGATCAGGTGATCGCGTTCAACGAGGCGAACAAGACGGCGGAGATGCCCTTCTTCGGGCAGGAAACCTTCGTCGCTGCGGCCAAGACGCGCGGGCTGGCCGATGCGGAATATCTCGGCGCACGGGCCAAGTCGCTGCGACTGGCGGGGGCGGAAGGCATCGATGCGATGCTGAAGAAAGCCGACGCCACCATCCTCGTCGAGCCGACCTATGGTCTACCCTGGCTGAGCGACAGCGTGTCCGGCGACCATTTCGACGGGCCGAGCGCGAGCGAATTGCCCGCCATCGCCGGCTATCCGCATCTGACGGTACCGATGGGGCTGGCCAAAGGCCTGCCGCTCGGGCTGTCGTTTATCGCCACGGCGTATGGCGACCAGGCGGTGCTGAACGCGGGTTACGCCTATGAGCAGGCGAGCCATGCAAGGGTGGCGCCACGATATCTGCCGGTGGCCGATGTCGGAAATGGACTGGAAGGGACGCGATAGCCTTCCGCTTCGTGATTACTTCCGGGGAAGCATCAGGTCAGGACGAGGCCTTCCACCTTCTCGCGAAAGCCGCCTGCCACATCAGCAGCAACGGCACGACGCCAAGCTCCATCGCCAGCCCGAACACATGCCCGGTCGACGGCACGCCGACCTCGACCAGCGACACCAGCCGTGACAATCCTCCGGCGATCACCAGCGCGCCGAGTAGCCGGAATCGCGGCCCTTTCGTCTCGATCCCCGGCACGCAGGTCGCGAACGCGACGCCGACTGCGAAGAAGATGCCCGAGATATAGCGGAAATGGCTGTCGAGATCGGTCGGGATCACCGGTGGATGGCCGAGAAAACCGGGTCCTTCGAGGATGCTCTGCCCGCCGGTGACCAGCGGCACGAGGCAGGCGAACGCCACCACCGCCTGAAGCGCCCGCTTCTCCGCGGTGACGTTCAGCGCCGGTGCTTTTCGAGCAGCTCGGGCCGGATATGGATGGCGGTGAGCGACATGCGTACCTCGATCAGGAAAGACGCGAGTGCTGTGATCAGCAGGATCATCGCCAGAATGAAGGACAGCGCGACGATGGTCCCGATATGCAGCCGGGCCAGTTCCGCCACGAACAGCAGCGCGACGACGAGGCACGTCATCACCGCGCTCGACACCGCCATCACCAGTGCTGCGTTGATCACCGACATGCGCTTGTCGAGCAGGCGAAGCTCCCAGACATGGCGGTCGTGCTCGGGGCCGGTCGAGCGTGGATGCAGGGCCTCCACCTGACGGGCACGGTCGACGACGCGCGACAGGCGTCCGGCGAGCACGTTGAGCAACGCGCCGATGCCTGCCAGCATGAACACGGGCGAAAGCGAGAGCTGGATCGTCTGGGCGATCGTCGTGACGGCTGGCGAATATTCCACGGGCACGTTGTGGCGGTTTCCCGCTTCAGGGGTCAAGCGCGAACCGGATGGTAACGGATGGCGGCTAACACGCCGGTCATGACGAAGCCGATGCTGCTTGCCGAATTCACGCGCCTGCCGCCGGCGACGCGGGCGCTCGTGCTCGACGGACTGTCCGGCGCGATCGATCTGGTCGCCGAGTCGGCGCCCGAGACTCACCGCTTCCTGCGCTATCAATGGTTCGCCGCGGCGCTCAGCGTTTATGGCGGATCGGCGCGCACGATCCTGGTTGAGCGTGACGGCGATCCGGTGATCGCGCTGCCGATCGTCCGTTTCGGGCCTGCGCTGGCGCGGCTGGCGGCGGTGCCGGGCTGCTACTGGCCGTTCCGCAGCTTTCCCGTCAGCGCGGATGCGGGGGAGGGGGCGTTCGACGCGTTGCTCGACCGACTCGGCCAGGAAGTGAATGCGCTCCGCGTCGGGCCGATCTGCGACGGCGATCCGGCGCTCGAACCGCTGCTCGCACAGGCGAGGGCAAAGGGCTGGGCGACGCTCGATCGCTTCGTCGCCGACAGCTATGTCCTCGACATGGCGGCGGCGAATGCCGATGGCGGCTGGCCGCGCAACTCGACCCTGCGCAAGAATCGCTTCCACGAAAAGCATCTGGGCGACCATGGCGCACTCGACTGGCGGTTCCTTCAGGGCGCCGAACTGACGGCGGGTGGCTTCGATTCCCTTGCCGCGATCGAGGAGAAGAGCTGGATCGCCGCGCGGACCGATGGACGCGACGCCAAGTTCACGACAACCGGGCACGGCGCCTTCTGGCGCGCCGCGGCGAGCGATCCGGTGCTGGCCGAGATGCTGTGGGCGGCACTGCTCACGGTCGATGGCGCACCGGCCGCATTCTCGTTCGACCTGAATGCGGGCGCGCTCAAATACGCCATCGCCAACAGCTATGACCCGGCTTTCGCCAAGCATTCGCCGGGCAAGCTACTCTATTACCGTAATCTCGTGCGCGCGATGGCCGACGGGATCGACACCGTCGACTGGGGTGCCGGCGACAGTGGCTACAAGCGCGTGATCGGCGCGGCCAAGGGGTCTGCGATCCGCGACTGGATACTGGTGCGTCCTGGCCTGCCAGCGGTGGCGGGGCGGCTACTGCGGGGCCTGTGGGAACGCAGCGGCCAGCGCCCCGCTGCACCCGTTACTGTCGAAGCTCCCTCCACAGCGGGATGAATCCCGTACCGGGCTCACATCCCAGTCGGCACCGTCTCGACCCAGGTAGAGATGCTCCGCCCATCATGTGCGGTCCCGATCGTAATGGAATCGCCGGACCGCACGGGCAGGGGAACGCCAAGCGGCGTCATGGTCAGGCCGGAAAAGAAGTTCGCGCCGGGTTCGGGCCTCGCCTCGATCGTGGTTTCCGCATCCAATTCCAGCCTGATCCAGCGCGCGATGCTGTTGGCTTCGCCAGTGGCGGTAAGGCGGCAAGGGACGGCGCGGCGGTCGGAAGGCGGGAAGCGGTCCTGCGAGAAGTCGAACCGGAACAGTTCCGCATCTTCCGACACCAGCTCGATGCCGGGCGCACCGATCGGCCGGAGGATGCTGGTGGGGACGAAATCGGCGAAGGGCGACAGATCGAACCCGCAGGCCGTGTCGATATGGCCGACGCGTCGATAATCCTGCCAGTCGACCAGCGCCGCCCGCAAGCTTGCCGCCATCGGTACCGATGGTGCACCGGGCGCGAGCAGCCGCTGCCGGGCATCGGCGATGGCGCCGAGCGGATCGAAATCGAGCAGCCCGTCGGCGAAGATATCGCACACCAGCAGGTCGGCCGGGCGGTCGAGCTCCTTGCCGATCGTCAGCGCCTGAGACTTTTTGGAGACGACGTGGATCCGGTCGGCATATCCATTCTGCTCGGCGAGTATGCGGGCCATCCGGGCGGCGACCGCATTATATTCGCAGGTGACGACTGTCGCCGCGCCGGCGCGCGCCGCCATCAGCGCGAGCATGCCCGCGCCGGTACCAATCTCGAGCACCGTCATGCCCGGCTTAACCATGCGGCGCAGCGTCGCGTCCCAGGCGGCATTGCGGCGCGCATCATTCATCATCGGAACGTGATAGCCGGGGACGAGCGACGCTAGCAGCCGTCGCCCGCGTATCACCGTGGCCGGATCGTCCCGGCCGAGTGCCATCGCGTCGCGCGCAAGCCCGGCGGCGCGGCGAGCCGCCTTCCGGGCAGCCACCATTTCGGCGAGCCCCACCAGATTGTACGGATAATCGGGTTTTTCTCGGAGGGAGGCATCGACGATTTCTATCATCCGCTCGATATCGTCGCTCACTTGGCCGCCCCTGTGCGGAAGACCCGCGGGTCATATCCTAGGGGGCGGATCCGATACCCGCAACGCCTGCGCCGGACGCTCCATTGCGGGAGTGCATTGAGTAATAAGAACAATCTTCGCCAGAGACGAACATTGTTTTGGCCTTGCATACAAATACATCCGAAACGGTGGCGATGTTAAGGATTTGGCAGCCAATGTGACCGATACTTCACGTCGGGAGGGGTGCTGTTTGCGTGGGGGATTTGGGAACCCTCGTGCTGGTAGTGATGCGACCACATCGCTCGTAAAGGGGTGCTCCTATGCTCGATCATTTCGATGATGGCGAACTGACGACGATCTCGTTCTCCAACTCGCCGCCATTGCCGCCCGAGCGGCGACAGAATCTGCGTCATGTGACGGTGTTGCGGGTTGCCAAGCTGCAGACGCTTCGCAGCGAGGAGCTTTGCCTGGTCCGCAACATCTCGTCGGGCGGCCTGATGGCACATATCTATTCTGAGTTGAACATCGGCGAACCGGTTACGGCGGAGTTCAAATCGGGCCAGGCGGTTTCCGGCCGTGTGCTCTGGCGCCGCGACGGGCTGGCCGGCATCCAGTTCAACGAGCCGGTCAATGCGGCCAGGCTCCTCGCCGACAATCATGATTATTCGACTTCGTCGCAACAGCCGCGCGCACCGCGCGTGGGCATTGACGTCAGGGCGCGAATCCGTGTCGGCTCGCGCTATCATTCGGTGACGATGTGCAACATATCCCAGGCTGGCGGGCGAGTCAGTCCGGGCTCGCAGCTCGAGGCGGGGCAGAAGCTGATCCTGATGCTTAACGGTCTGGCACCGATCGCCGGGTCGGTACGCTGGACCAACAAGGACCATGCCGGGATCGCGTTCGACAATCCTATGGCGTTCGAGGTGCTGGCGCGCTGGGTACCGACGATGCAGGCCCAGGCGCGGGAACGTCAGCTCGAAGCGTCGAACGACGCGCCGGACGAGTTGAGCGCCTGAACGGAGTCGGTCAGGGCCTGAGGTAGCGGAAGTACCACACCTCATGGCCCTGCCGCCGGGCCTTGCGCTCATAGCGGGTTTCGGGCCAGTCGTTGGGTCGGACCAGGAAGTCGCGCGGGTGCTTCGCCTGCCAGACGAAATCGGTCCGTGCGTTCATCACCATCATCGACCAGCGGCAATAGGTCGGGTCGTCGGTGCCGAGCCGGAATTCCGCGCCCGGCTTCAGCTTGCGCGCGATCAGGTCGAGCGGGCCATGATTGACCATGCGCCGCTTGGCATGGCGTGCCTTCCGCCACGGATCCGGGTGAAGCAGATAGACCCGGTCGAGCGACGCGTCGGGCAGCCGCTCGATCACGTCGAGCGCATCGCCCATATGCAGCCTGACATTGTCCAGATCGCCGTCACGGACATGGTTGAGCGCACCGACCACGCCGTTGAGGAACGGCTCGCAGCCGATAAAGCCAGTGTCCGGCCGCATCGCCGCCTGCCCGGCGAGATGCTCTCCGGCACCGAAGCCGATCTCGACCTCGAGGGGGCGATTGTCGCCGAACAGGGTAAAGGCATCGATGGGCCCGCTTTCGGGCACGCTGATCTCCGGCAACAGCTCTTCGACAAGAGCGGCCTGGCCGAGGCGCAGCTTGTGCCCCTGGCGGCGGCCATAGAGGCGGCGGATGGTCGTGGGATCGTTCATGGCGGGGCGGCATAGCTGCGCGGGAGGCTGACGCAAGCCTTCACGAAAACGGCGCGGTCCCTTGGGGAACCGCGCCGCATTTTTTCGGCTGTCGCCGGGAAGTGCCTCAGGCCACGGCGGCCTTGAGCTGGTCGACCAGGTCGGTCTTTTCCCAGGTGAAGAAATCGCCCTCTGGCTTGCGGCCGAAATGACCATAGGCCGCGGTCTTCTGGTAGATCGGGGCGTTGAGCTTCAGGTGCTCGCGGATGCCCTTGGGGGTCAGGCGGACCAGCTGCGGCAGGACCTCTTCCAGCTTCGCTTCCGAGACCGTACCGGTGCCGTGCGTGTCGACATAGACCGACAGCGGCTCGGCGATGCCGATCGCATAACTGAGCTGGATCGTGCAGCGGCGGGCGAGGCCAGCGGCAACGACGTTCTTCGCGAGGTAGCGCGCGACATAGGCCGCCGAACGGTCGACCTTCGTCGGGTCCTTGCCGGAGAAGGCGCCGCCGCCGTGCGGGGCTGCGCCGCCGTAGGTGTCGACGATGATCTTGCGGCCGGTGACGCCCGCGTCGCCGTCAGGGCCGCCGATTTCGAAACGGCCGGTCGGGTTGACGTAGATCTTGGTCTCTTCGTCGACGAAACCCTCGGGCAGGACTTCGTTGAACACGCCGACGACATAGTCGCGAAGCTCCTTGTAGAGTTCCGGATTGCCTTCCTTGCCGTCGTAGAAATAGCCCGGGGCGTGCTGGGTCGAAACGACCAGCGCGGTCGCGCGGACCGGAACCTCGTTGCGATATTCCAGGGTCACCTGGCTCTTCGCGTCCGGCTCCAGGAACGGTACGACCTTGTTGTGGCGGTCATGCGCGAGCTTCTCGAGGATGCGATGCGAATAATAGAGGGTCGCTGGCAGCAGGTCCGGGGTCTCGTCGGTTGCGTAACCGAACATGATACCCTGGTCGCCGGCACCTTCATCCTTGTTGCCGCTCTCGTCGACGCCCTGCGCGATATGCGCTGACTGGGCGTGGAGGTGATTCTCGAACGAGAAGTTTTCCCAGTGGAAGCCGGCCTGCTCATAGCCGATGCGCTTCACGGTCGCGCGAACCGCCGCTTCGATCTCTTCCTTCGCGCCCGGCGCCCATTCGTCATTCTCGAAGACGCCCTTGCAGCGGATTTCGCCGGCCAGCACGACCCGGTTGGTCGTGGTCAGCGTCTCGCAGGCGATACGCGCATAGGGATCCTTCGACAGGAACAGATCGACCACCGAATCCGAAATCTGGTCGGCGACCTTGTCGGGATGGCCCTCGGAAACCGACTCGGAGGTGAAGAGAAACGAAGCGCGCATCAAATCTACCCTTGGCTAGGGCGGCTCCGGCAGGCCGGAAACCGCATATAAAGCTTTCCTTATATGTGTGCCCTAGCGAGCCGGCCGGCGGAAGGCAACGGCCAAGAGCAGCATTGCCGCCGTGACGATCAACGCCATCCAGTTGCCCAGGTGCGAGAACAGCGTCGGCGCGCCCGCATCGGGCAGGGGAAGCTCGATCGCGCCGGCCTTGTGCAGGGGCAGGCTGGCGAGCAACCGGCCATCGGCGGCGATCACGGCGGAAATGCCGGTCGGCGTGGCGCGGATGATCGGCAGGCCCTCCTCGATCGCACGCAACCGTGCCTGGGCGAGATGCTGGGGTGGGCCCCAGGCGCCGAACCACGAGTCGTTGGAGGGATTGAAGATCACCGCCGGGCGATGCGCGGGGTCGATCACCTCGCCGGAGAAGATGATCTCGTAACAGATGTTCATGCCGATATCGCCGAAGCCGGGCAGGGTGATGGTGCGCGGCTTGGGGCCGGGCGCGAAATCCAGGTCGCCTGGCACCAGCCGCTGCAGGCCGAATGTTGTGAGCAATGGGCGCAGCGGCAGATATTCGCCAAACGGCACCAGATGCGCCTTGTCGTACCGGGCGCGGATCATGGCCTTCGAATCGATTGCGAAGATCGAGTTCGTCCCGGTGGCGAGATTGCCGGCCGCATCGAACTGGAGCGCGCTGCCGCCGCTCAGCACCATGTCGTGCGGGCCGATCATCGACGCGATGTAGCGGCGGACCAGGCCGGGCGACCCCTGCCAGTAATAATCGACCGGATAACCGTCCTCGATGAAATAGCGCAGCGCGCCCTCCGGCCAGACGATCAGCCGCGGGTGCTTGCCGGGCGTCCCGACCAACGATTCCAGCGCAAGCAGATTGTTCTCGGCATAGTCCGGGGTCGGGCGTTCCTCTTCGCCGAGGTTAGGCTGCACGACGCGGACATAGGGGCGCCCGGCGGGGACGGCGGCCGGGGTGGTAGCGATCGGCATGCCTAAAAGCGCCAGCACGGCCAGCAGCGCGGCGGTGACGGCGGGCACGGGCCAGCGTCGCCCCGTCGCGAGGATCAGCGTTCCGGCAATGGTCACGGTCAGCCCGGACAGGGCATAAGTCCCCGTCCATGCCGCGATCCGCGCGACGCCGAGCAGCGGCACCCAGATGGCGCTGAGCGGATTCCACGGATAGCCACTCAGCAACGACGCCCGCAGCCATTCGGTGACGATCCACGCAGCGCCGAAGACGAGGAGATAGGCGAGGCCGGGCTTCGTCATGAGATCGCTCGCCGCGCGTGGGCTCGCGAAGCGCCAGGCGAGGCCGGCGGCGAACATCGGGTAGATGCCGAGATACAGCGCCGCCAGCAGCACGCCGACATAGCCGAGCCAGTGCGGCATAACATCCTGGTAGACGAACGGATGCTGCAGCCAGTTATTGCCGACTGCGAACTGTCCGACCCCGAACAGCCAGCCGCACAGCAGCGCCGGTTTCAGGCCCGGCGAGTCGTGGATCAGCCACATCCACAACGCGAAACAGGCGAGGGTGACAGGCCAGAGATCCAGCGGGGCGAACCCGGTTGCGGATAATGCACCGAGCGCGAGAGAGAGCAGGGCGGGGCGGCGTCCCGCCAGTCGCTTGAGTGCCAGGACCTGATTGTCGAGCAAGGCTTTTCCTACTTCCGTCATGCCGGACCTGTTCCGGCATCCATCGGGCCGCACATTCTTCGCAGGTTCGTATGCGGAACGGCGGACCCCGGAACAAGCCTGTCCCGGGCTTTGTCGAGGGATCCGGGGTGACGAGGCGCGGAAAAGAACGCTATTACGCCCCGATGAGCCTGCGCCCTTTCCATCTCGCCTTTCCCGTCCACGACATCCCCGCCGCGCGTGCCTTTTACGGCGATGTGCTCGGCTGCCCTGAAGGCCGCAGTGCCGATGCCTGGGTCGATTTCGACCTGTTCGGCCATCAGATCGTCGCGCATCTCGATCCGGCGGCGAAGCCGGTCGCGGTGGCCAACCCGGTCGACGGCCATGACGTGCCCGTTCCGCATTTCGGCGTGGTGCTGAAAATGGGCGACTGGGAGGCGCTTGCTGACCGCGTCAAGGCGGCAGGGATCCCCTTCGGTATCGAGCCGCATGTTCGTTTCAAGGGCGAGGTCGGCGAACAGGCGACGATGTTTTTCCGCGATCCCAGCGGCAACGCGCTCGAGTTCAAGGCGTTTGCCGACGATACGATGCTGTTCGCGAACTGAGGGCCAGCGAGATGAATGATCCCATCACCGTCGATATCCCGCACAAGCTCGGCCTCGCCGCTGCCCGCGCCAAGATCGAGAAGGGCATCGGCAAGTTCGCCTCCTTCGTGCCAGGCGGCGCGGTGACCGAGCATCGCTGGGACGGCGACACCCTGATCTTCACGGTCGAGGCGATGGGCCAGCGCGTCGCCAGCCGCCTCGATGTAATGGAAACCAAGGTCCATGCGAGCTTCGACCTGCCGCCGATGCTCCGCCTCTTCGCAGGCAAGATTCGCGACAAGCTGACCGAGAGCGGGAAGAAGCTGCTCAAATAAGCCCGGCGGCCTGCTCGTACGGGCTATTTTCCCTCGCCTTTCTTGGCGCCGCGGCCGAATTGGGCGCTGAGGCCGAAGCCGCCGCCCTGCTGGAATCCCAAGGTCACGCCCGGTGCCAATGTCACGCGGATGGGTGTTGATAGCGGATTCTCGCCATCCGGCGCCGGCGGGAGTGGGTGCAGGCGATATTGCTCGTCATTTCTCTTTCCGCAAACCACCACTTCGTCGGATGGCGATGGCGGGCAGGCCGCCGTAGCCGAAGGTTGCCGGGGAATGGGACTGTCGACTGGCCCTGCCCGTTGTTGATATCCGACGGCGGGCGCGATTCCTCCCGGTGGTTCGGCTTGCGGCAAATCGAACAAGGCCATCCTCCCATCATGTGGCCACCTCGACAAACGTGAGGGACAATACGGCGTTAAGATGGCGGGGAGGGCCCTAATCGTTCTCGATCCGGATCACGCCGATCCGCAGCAATTCCTCGGCACTGCGCGCGTAATTGGTGAGCATGCCCTCCAGAAACGGCTCAAGCCCGCGATCCTGGATGACGCCGCTCGGCAGGGTGACGCCACCGCGCTCGTCCTCGATCAGCAATCCGGTCTCGATCATCCGTGCGACGTGCCGGCGCACCGTCTCGCGGGGGAGGCCGCTCGCCGTGGCGATGGCGTTCCGGGAGATCGGCACGACCCATTCGCGCGGCAATATGTCGGTGCCGGCCAGGTCGCCGGGGATGCTGCGTTCACGCATCAGCCGCTGCACATTGGCGACAGACACGGTCGAATAGATCAGCAGCTCGGTTGGCCCGACCGGTGTCGCCGCCGCCATGGTGCGATGCATCGTCAGGAACAGGTTCATCAGCGAACACACCGCGACGCGCCAATTCTCCCCCATTTTCGCTGAGTTGGTGACGACACGTTCGCTCATCGGCATGCCCCTTCCGGTGAAATGGCCGGGACGGCCCCGTTACCCGATATGGGTATCGCCATATTTGTCTTAAACTATCGGTCAGCTTCGAGGAAGCTATACCGACGTCGCGAGAAGAGATCGGACGGGCGCTGCATCTGCGCATATCTGGTTTGGGAAGGAGCGCCAGCGGTCAGGGGCCGTGGACGCGCGACACGGGCTGCGGCGGGTTTCGGGGGGAGCCGGCTGCAGCCCGAAATCCCCCGCTTCCTGAAATCGTCCTATTTGGCGGCCACGCGCCAGATCACATTGCCCACATCGTCCGATACCAGCAGCGCACCGGTCTTGTCGGTGATCACGCCGACCGGGCGGCCCTGCGCCTTGCCATCCTTGTCTAGGAAGCCCGTCAGCACATCGACCGGCTTCGCGCCCTTCACCGGGAAGCCATTGTCGCCGAACGGCACATAAATGACCTTGTAGCCCGACACAGGGTAGCGGTTCCACGATCCGTGCTGGCCGACAAAGGCGCCATTGGCGAATTTGGGCCCGAGCTTCGCATCGCCCGCGAAGGTGATGCCGAGCGAGGCGGTGTGCGGCCCGAGCGCATAATCGGGGCGCTTCGAATATTGCTGGAGCGCGGGATTGGCCGGCTCGACCCGGGTATCGGGATAGCCGCCCCAATAATACCAGGGCCAGCCGAACTGATCGCCGAACTCGACCTGGCTCATATAGTCGGGCGCAAGGTCGGACCCGAGCATGTCGCGCTCGTTCACCGTCACCCATAGCCCGCCTGAGTGTGGCTCGAACGCCAGGCCATTGGGGTTGCGCAGGCCCGAGGCATAGATGCGGAAGGTCTTCGCCTCGGGATAGACCTGGAGGATGTTGGCGCGGAATTTCTCGGCGTCCAGGCCGTTCTCGGCGATGTTGCTCGACGATCCGACCGTTACGTACAGCGTCTTGCCGTCGGGATTGGCGATCACGTTCCGGGCCCAGTGGTTGCCGCCCGGGTTCAGCTTGATCACCGTCTCCGGCTTCGCATCGATCTTCGTGTCGCCTTCCTTGTAGGGCACGCGGACCAGCGCGTCGGTGTTGCCGATATAGAGCCAGTCCCCCATCAGCGCCATGCCGAAGGGCGAGTTGAGCCCCGACATGAAKGTCGTCTTCGTCTCGGCCACACCATCCCCGTCGGCGTCGCGTAGCAGGAGGATGCGGTTCGGGGAGGCGCCGCCTGCGCCCGCCTTGCCCATCAGATAGCCCATTACCATGCCGGTGATGCCGCCGCCCTGGCGCGGCGGCGAGTTGCTTTCGGCGACCAGCACGTCGCCATTGGGCAGGCGATAGAGCCAGCGCGGATGTTCGAGCCCGCTCGCAAACGCCTTCACCGTGAGTCCGGCGGCAGGCGTGGGCGTGACGCCCTTGGGCCAGCCGATTGCATCGGCTACCTTGATCGTCGGAAAGCTCTGGATCCGCGGTGGCGATATCTCCGGCCGCGCGCCCATGACCTGCTCGATCTTCAATTGCGCCACGTCCGGCGAGCGGAGCCAGAACCAGAAGGCGATCGCCGCGACGATCAGGATTCCGGTGATGATGAGGAGGTGTTTGCGCATGAGATAAGGTTACGCCAGCGAACGGGTGAAAGGAAGAGGCGCGGCGTCGCTTTCGGCAGCAAAAGGCCGCCAGCGAGGGGACGCCGGCGGCCTGTGAGCGCGTGCGCTCGGGGAAAGGCTCAGGCTTTCAGGTCGAATCGATCGGCATTCATGACCTTGGTCCAGGCCGCGGCGAAATCGTCCACGAACTTGCGGCCGGCATCGCTCGAAGCATAGACCTCCGACAGGGCCCGAAGCTGCGAGTTGGATCCGAACACCAGGTCGGTACGGGTCGCCGTCCATTTCTGCGTATTGGTCTGGCGGCACGTGCCGGCGAACTCCTCGTCGCCCGCCTCATCGATTTCCTTCCACGCCGTGCCCATGTCGAGCAGGTTGACGAAGAAGTCGTTGGTGAGCTGCCCCGGCCGATCGGTGAGCACGCCGTGCTTCGATCCGCCATGGTTGGCGCCAAGCACCCGCAGGCCACCAACCAGCACCGCCATTTCGGGGCTGCTCAGCCCGAGCAACTGGGCACGATCGACCAGCAGTTCCTCGGTCGGCACGCTGAACCGCACCGACAGATAGTTGCGGAAACCATCGGCCTTGGGTTCGAGCACGTCGATATTCTCGATATCGGTCTGCCCGGCGCTGGCATCGGTGCGTCCCGGCGTGAAGGGCAATGCCACATCGTGGCCGGCATCCTTGGCCGCCTTCTCGACTGCGGCGGTTCCGCCCAGCACGATCAGATCGGCGATGCTGACCTTCTTCCCGCCATTGGCGCCGTCGAAATCGGCCTTGATGCCGTCATAGACGCCGAGCACCCTGGCCAGCTTCTCGGGCTCGTTGACCGCCCAGTCCTTTTGCGGGGCGAGGCGGATGCGACCGCCATTGGCGCCGCCGCGATGGTCGGACTGGCGATAGGTCGATGCCGATGCCCAGGCGGTCGATACCAGTTCGGCGACGCTCAGCCCCGATCCGAGGATCTTCTGCTTCAGCGCGGCCACGTCGCCGCTGTCGATGGGCGCATAATCGGCCTTGGGGATCGGATCCTGCCAGATCAGGTCTTCGGCCGGTACCTCGGGGCCGAGGTAACGCGCCTTTGGCCCCATGTCGCGGTGGCACAGCTTGAACCACGCACGGGCGAAGGCATCGGCGAACTGATCGGGATTGTCGCGGAACCGTTCCGTGATCTTGCGATATTCCGGGTCCACCTTCATCGCCATGTCGGCGGTGGTCATCATCGTTGGCAGGCGGCGCTCGGGGCTGTGCGCGCCCGGGGCCAGGTCCTCCGGCTTCTGGTCGACCGGCTGCCACTGCTTCGCGCCCGCCGGGCTCCGCACCAGCTCATAGTCATAGTCGAGCAGCATGTGGAAGAAGCTGTGGTCCCAGGTAATCGGCGTCGGCGTCCAGGCGCCCTCGATACCGCTGGTGATGGTATGGTCGGCAATGCCGCTCTCATGCCGGCTCTGCCAGCCGAGACCCTGTTGCGCGATGTCGGCGCCCTCCGGCTCGGCACCGACCAGCGACGCGTCGCCCGCGCCATGCGCCTTGCCGAAGGTGTGGCCGCCCGCGACCAGCGCGACGGTCTCCTCGTCGTTCATGCCCATGCGGGCGAAGGTCTCGCGAATGTCGCGGCCCGACTGAAGGGCGTCTGGGTTGCCGCCCGGTCCTTCTGGATTGACGTAAATCAGGCCCATCTGGATCGCGGCCAATGGGCTTTCCAGCACCATCTCCCGCTCGGGCTGGATCCGGGTCTGGTTGTCGGCATGGCCGACCCACTCCTCCTCGGTGCCCCAATAAATGTCCTTCTCGGGCTCGAATACGTCGGCGCGGCCTCCGCCGAAGCCGAATACGGGGCCACCCATCGATTCGATCGCGACATTGCCCGTCAGGATCAGCAGGTCGGCCCAGGAGAGCTTGCGGCCGTACTTCTGCTTGATCGGCCAGAGCAGGCGGCGTGCCTTGTCGAGATTGGCGTTATCCGGCCAGCTGTTGAGCGGGGCGAAGCGCTGCGAGCCCGAGGATGAGCCGCCACGGCCGTCTCCGGTGCGATAGGTGCCGGCGCTGTGCCAGGCCATGCGGATGAAGAAAGGGCCGTAATGGCCATAATCGGCCGGCCACCAGGGCTGGCTGTCGGTCATCAGCGTGTGCAGGTCGCGCTTGACCGCCGCATAGTCGAGCGTCTTGAACTCGGCCGCATAGTCGAAATCGTCGCCCATCGGATCGCCGGAGAGACCGTTCTGCTGGAGGATCTCGAGCGAGAGCTGGTTCGGCCACCAGTCACGGTTGGTACGCCCCAGCAGCCGCCGCAACGCGGCAGGCTCCTTCATCGGGCAGCTCAACGGGTCTGCGCTCGTCTTCGCGTCCATAATCGGTCTCTCCTGCTTGTTGTTGCCCCTTCATGCCATGCCGACTCACATCGAAGAAATGCATTAAACCGCGATCAGTGATCGGATGGGTGATATTTACGACAGGCCGGAAATCCGGCGCCATGGCCGAATGGCAGGTCCGCCGTTATAGCGCCGGCCATGCTCCGCATCACCGAACTGAAACTGCCGCTCAACCATCCGGAAGAAGCCCTGGCCGCGGCGATCCGCAACCGCCTGCGCATCACGCCGCGCGACCTCGTCCGCTACACCGTCGCCCGCCGCGCCCATGACGCGCGCGACAAGAGCGATATCCAGCTCGTCTATTCGATCGACGTGACCTTGCGGGACGAGAATGCGATCCTCGCCCGCTTCCGCAAGGACCGCCATGTCCAGCGCACGCCCGACACCAGCTATCGCTTCCCGGTAAAGGCGCCCGCGGGCTGGAACGGCACGCGCCCGGTGGTGGTCGGCACCGGGCCATGCGGCCTGTTCGCCGGGCTGATCCTCGCGCAGATGGGCTTCCGCCCGATCATCCTGGATCGCGGCAAGGAAGTGAAGCAGCGCACCAAGGACACCTGGGGCCTGTGGCGCCGCAGCGTGCTCGATCCCGAATCCAACGTCCAGTTCGGCGAGGGCGGGGCGGGCACCTTTTCCGACGGCAAGCTCTACAGCCGGATCAAGGATCCCCGGCACCTCGATCGCAAGGTGCTGATCGAATTCGTCAAGGCCGGCGCGCCGCCGGAGATCCTGACCGAGGCGCATCCGCATATCGGCACCTTCAGGCTGGTCGCGATGGTGCAGAGCCTGCGCGAGACGATCGAGGGACTTGGCGGCGAATATCGCTTCGAGCACCGGGTCGACGGGGTCGATATCGCGACGGACGCCGACGGCACGCGCCGCGTGCGCGGCCTGCGCCTGCACACGGGCGAGTATCTCGAAGCCGAGCAGGTCGTTCTCGCGGTCGGCCACAGCGCGCGCGATACCTTCCACATGCTCCATGACGAGGGCGTGTTCCTGGAGGCCAAGCCCTTCTCGATCGGCGTGCGCATCGAGCATCCGCAAAGCTGGATCGACGATGCCCGGTTCGGTCATTCGGCCGGCCACCCGATCCTTGGCGCCGCCGATTACAGCCTGTCGCATCACTGCAAGAATGGCCGCACCGTCTATAGTTTCTGCATGTGCCCGGGCGGCACCGTGGTGGCGGCGACCTCGGAGGAGGGGCGGGTCGCGACCAACGGCATGAGCCAATATTCGCGCAACGAACGCAACGCGAATTCGGGCCTGGTCGTCGGCATCGATCCGGAACGCGATTATCCGGGCAATCCGCTCGCCGGCATCGCGCTGCAACGCCATTGGGAATCGCGCGCCTATGTCGCCGGCGGGTCGAGCTACAAGGCGCCGGCCCAGACCCTTGGCGACTTCCTGGCCGGGCGGCCATCGACCAGCCTCGGCACCGTCGTCCCGTCCTATCTGCCGGGTGTCCATCCGACGGACCTGGCGGAATGCCTGCCCGACTTCGCGGTGACCGCGATGCGCGAGGCGCTGGTCGCGTTCGGCCGGGAAATTCCCGGCTACGACCATCCCGATGCGGTGATGACGGGCGTCGAGACCCGCACCTCCTCCCCGCTCAGGATCACACGCGGCCCTGACTTGCAGAGCCTCAACACCAATGGCCTGTTCCCGGCGGGCGAGGGCGCCGGCTATGCCGGCGGCATCCTCTCGGCCGCGGTGGACGGGATCAAGGTCGCCGAAGCGGTGGCGGCCCGCATCACGGCATAGCCATTATCGGGGCCGCTACCGTCGGCCGCTTCAACGTTACCTGGCGGATATGCCGGATATGCCGGATATTCGGTCGTTACCTCAAACGGGAACGATTGAGATTGGTGGAAATCGAACGTTGCTTTTGTCGCGTAAGGCAGTTGTCGCGTGGTCAGCGCCCAGGGGTTTCACCCCCCGGCCGAAGAATGCCGCCCGCCATCCTGCCGTCGGCGTCGAGCAGGGCCGACATTATCACCTCGCCTTTGGCGAACACCAAATTGTAGGTGTCGTCGCCCATCGGGCCTCGCCCGCGGAAAGTCACTGACTTCAGCGCGCCGAACGAGCTGAACATGGGACGTGTCATGGGCAGATCGCGGCGGACGATTTCGGCGAACTGCGGAGAGAGTTTGTCGTAGTCGGGCGAGCCGCTCGCCAACCCGGAGACAAGACGCCGCAAGGCAGCCTCGGTGCCGGCAGCCGGCACGGCGCTGGATGCGGTTGGCGCTGCAGATTGGACGCTTGCTGGTGGGGTTGCCTGCCCCTCGATCGCGCCAGATGGCTGAACCCAGATCATCAGGGCTATTGCGGCAAAAAAGCTCATTAGCATTGCTCCTGAGACCACATAAACTTGGTGCCGCCGCATACTCCACGCGGTCTCGTTTCGCGGGGCGGCAAGGGAGCCGACTTCCTCGGCCCCTACATTGCCCGAAGGAAGGTCCGACGAGTCGGGTCCTGGCCGACCGTACCGCTCCAACGACTCCACCAGCTTCGCAGCTTCAAGGGATGAGGACAGGCCCAGCTTGGCGCGGGCCATCTTCAGCCGCTTCTCCACGGCGTGAGGCGAGATACCAAGATCGAGGGCCATTTGCTTGGCAGTCTGATGGCTCAGGCAGCGCTTGAGGCATTCCCGCTCGGCCATCGTCAGACGCAGGATCGCTGCCCGTGTGCTCTCGTCGATCAGGTCTGTCCTCATGTCGGCTAACGTAGCACTTTGAGAGCCAGTACCAACTCCGGCTGTCTGGTACCCCATCCGTCAATCCCATTCCGGCGCGGCGGCAATGCCAGGGCTGGCCAATGGCCCGGGCCTAAGGCCAATCAGCGTTATTTTGCAGCCCCAGACCTTCGCAATGGGGCGACAGCAGACCGGCAGTTGCCAGGACGAGAGATGGCGATAGCTGCCCTTCCGCCGACTCCTGCATCGAAGACCCATTTCCAGATGTTCCCGGCCAAAATTTCGTTTGCCGGCTTTCGGCAGAGATGCCGAGATCGCGCTCCAGATCGACGCTCCACCCGCGCGTATCCGGATGGATGATAAGCACGCCATCGACGTCCACCATGATCGCCTTGATCGCCATGCCACATTTCAGCATGGCTGGCGGTGGTGGATTCCGGACGACGAGCTTCTCGGTGTCGGTGCGCCGATCCCGGACCTTCGCGCTGCCGGGCGATTCCGGCAGAAACGCGCCCCATATATCGTCGTCCAGCGCGTCGATCGGTGTCCCTAAAACCTGCCATTCATTCAGGGACTTCGTAACGCCCCTTGAAAGTCCGGACCTGGGACATTTGCGCCGTTCGCTCGCGGCAATTCGAACGTCCGTCATTGCCAAAACCCGACACTCGAGAATTGGGTGTTTCTGCAAGGTGGAAGGCGGAAACCTGTCGGCCTGCGGTTCGGTAGGTCCAGGTCGCGAACCGGTGTTGGCTGCCATTTGCGGCAGTCCTGAAAAGGATGGTTGATCAGGAAAACTTCCGCAGGCTCACTAACGGGCCGGCGGCTGCATAAGCTCTATCGTGATATGATCGGGGCCTGAAACATATGCCACCAACGTACCCTTCCGTGGACCACCCGCGATCGGCAGCGGACTACCCTTGGCCTTCCATCCTGCTGCCTCGACGCGGGCAATAGTGGCATGAATATCCTTCACGGTCAGCGCCAGGTGGGCCGCTCCGATCGATCCCGCGCTGGAAGGCACCGCCCCGTTCTGGTGCCCTCTTGAATATTGCAACAATTCGACAACGTAGCCGTCTGGTGCCCTGACGATCGCCGTTTTCACACTCGGATCATCGACACCTGTAACCTGATGCAGGAAGTCGCCCCCCATCTCCGATTGCCGCTCAAGTGTGAAACCGAGCGCTCCCGTCCAAAACCGAACGGCTTCGTCCAAAGACGATACAGCGAAACCTGTGTGGTCCACGGCAATTACGTTTGCGGCGTCGTTCATTGCTGCACTCTCACTGGGCCGTGCTTGCGCTGTCTGGGCCTGCGCCCCGGTTGCAACCGACGCCAGCAGCATGGCGAACATGATCTTCGTAGTGCTTCTTTAACACTTTGAGCTCTTCTCGAATAGGAAGGCTCAGCGGCGGGAAGCCTGAGGCCGGATCAGCGTTGCCGGGCGCGTCATCTTCGCGCTTTCCCAAAATATGTTCCCTATAGTGTTTTCCCGAAACTGGCAGTTCGAGATGGAGAAACGGGAACGCTGCGGTTGCCTGGAGCGACCGGTTTAGGAGGCTGTTGCAATCTGCCGGAGGGTCGACGTTGGGGGCAACTGCCGACCAGCGGCTTTCTAATGCTCGATCGGCGGCTCTTATCAGATCCGGACGTCCGCGCCACCACACGGGAACGGCGATACTTGGTCGAAAACAGCATTGCTGCGGCAACTGTGTTATGAAATGCGGACATAGTCTTTGAGAGCTTTCTCGCCGAAGATCACTTGGCGGTCGGCGCCCCGCAGGGCCCAGGGGGACGGAACATGAAGCGCATTTTAATCCTCATTGCATTGCTTTCTGCCGCTTGCTCCAGCGGTCCGCCAGCGCCACCAAGGGGAGATGTGCCTGGTGCATTCGCCGTTCAACTGGAGGTAAAAGCAGCCAAGGGCAACGGCGCGCAACGGATCACGCTGCCAGCCGCCGCACTGGTTGCTCTGCGCGATCGTGATTTTGGGGATGTGCGTGTGTTCGACCACCGCGGCCACCCACTGGCGACTGCGCTAGAGGGTACAATTACGGGACCGGAATTCCTACCATCGTTCCACGAAGTCGCCGCCACTCCGATGGCAGTAGGCGTAGATGCGGGCAGTAAATCCTCTGGTCCGCTGCGCAAGGCTGTCTTGCTGGATACGCGATCAATCGATCGTCCCGTTAATGCACTTTTCATCCGCGCCATTCTGCCCAAATACGTCGCCGCGACTTTCAAGATCGAGTCGAGCTCGGATTTGAAGAAATGGGACCTGCTTGGCGAAAAGCTCCTCTATCGCACTGCAGTCAATGCTGATTTCCCCGATGTTCTGAACAACAGTCGCTTTGCAATGCACGGAACCAATCTGCGCGGCCGCTATCTCAAGTTGAGCTGGGTTGCCGCTCCGGGCGTGAACGCAACCGGTGCAACAGTTGCTATGCCCTTTGTTCGGGAGCAACCGCGGATCGCGTTGCCCACCAAGGGTGCAGCGCTTTCCAACCCACACGAGATCAAGTTCTCGGTGAGCTTCTCGACACCGCTTGCTGCGATCCGCCTGAGCCGGATTGGACTCGATGAGCCTGTGCCAATCGAGCTATATGGTCGTGACGAGCTGGAACAGCCCTGGTCAATGCTGGCCCGCGGAGTCATGCGACAAGATGGAGCGACGATCGAACTCGAACTCTCGGGCGCTAAATTTAATTTATACAAGCTGGTGGCGGATTCCCGCACCTCGGGTTTTACGCGCGCGCCCAAGCTCGACCTGATGGTCGAACCGTTGACCGTGCTGGCGATGTTCAATGGACAGGCGCCCTATCGACTGGCTGCCGGCAACCAGTCGAACCGAAATGGTTTCCGTTCCGTTCAGGAGATAGCTGGCAGTGCCGAGAAAGGCCTGTCGCTACCAGCGGCCACGGTCGATACGGGGCGCGCGCAAGTACCCATTGATATCACGTTCAAGAGTGGCGGAGATATTGGCGAGCCACGCTCTCGCCAGACCCGCTGAACGAACGGCCGCTTTTAGGGATGCGGTCTAGCTAGGAGCGTAAACGGCGGCTAGTTGGCGGCTGCAGACCGGCAGCTCCATGACACCCGGTCGGCGGCTCCTGTCAGACTCGGACGTTCGCGCCGCCACGGGGGAACGGCGATATCTGGTCGCCTGCTGCCAGACGCTCCTTGGGCGAAGCCGTCATTCACAAGCACGGCCGTGAAGATCGGGCTTCGGCTGAACGGCTTGAGGTGTTGGAAAGTGGACGTTCCGCGAGGTCGTCACGGACAGGGGTAACGCTTGTTCCAATCTCTTCGGAACGCTTCCCGAACGCTGAGGCGGGCGCGTTCCCCCGGCGGCACTGCACGGAGCATTTCCAGGAATTTTTGCGGATCGCCCCGCCACTTGCTACCTTTTGGAGGACAAGCGTTCGGTGGATGTGCTTGAGCGAGCCATTCGCCAAACGACGCCTGTGCTTCCTGCTGAAGGATCCGCGTGTCAGAAGACAGGGCGGCCAAGGCCCCACGCGCCTCCAGAGCCTGTTCTTTCGCGAGGAAGGTTGCCACCGTCATGGGGTTCGGCTGGGTTGCATTTGCCGCAGCCACGACAAACGAACCTGTGAGCGCAGCAGCAACTCGCAAGGGGGTCTTCAACTCTGCATCTCCTCAGCGAGTGAGGACTATAGCGTCTCCATTTGGCTCGGGAAATGCGGCGCTTGCTGATCGTCCACGTTGACCGGCGCGATCGGTAGCCTCCGTAGGGACCGGACGTTCACCGGAATGAGTAAACGACCGGAGCTGGGTCGAGAGCCGCCGCCAGCTTCGCGGCGGCCCAGAAGCGGCCGGTCGGCCCGCCGTTTCCTTCCACCAACTTTTGCCATTCGTTCATGTGGATCCAAGGCCTGCTTTCGGCCGGCCCGATCGGCGCCTGGTCGTCCTAAGGTGGTGGGAAGCTGCCGTTGATCGGCAAGTTAGGGTGAGCCCTATTGGTTATTTGACTGAATTACCGTCTTTGAACTCTACCCTCACGGCAAGAAACGGTGCCGTTCCTCGGTTCATCACGGCATGGAGTCCCTCTGGTTCCCCTCTAACGGTCTGCGTAGCCTCGAGCGCGGGGGCATCGGAGCGCCGGATCTCTATCGGGCGACCGTCCACCAACTTGTATTCAATATAGGTGATCGGCTGTGGCTGCTCGAAATACATCACGCTCGGCCAGCGGTGATCGTGGACGGGTTCAGTCGCACCGGGTGCCACCTCTACCCGCAGAACACGTATCTTGTCGTCTTCCATCAAAACACGGTGGCTGCTCGGCGCAGCGGCAACCGCATCGAAATCCTTTGCCGACGCGTTGGCCGAAGTCATGGTAGCGATCAGTATTGCCAGGGAGAGAACGTGCTGCACAACAACTCCTATCTACGCGGCCCGTCGTTCTTAGCGAGCCGAATGGGGAGTCGGCAAAATCGCGGTGGACGATCAACTATACAGAGTGACGTGCTCCCCTGAAATGTGACCGCGGATAAGTAGAGTCCGACACGCGAAGGGAGTCGGACGGGATGAAGCGGAGCAGGTTCAGCGAAGAGCAGATCATCGGGATATTGAAGGAGCAGGAAGCGGGGATGGCGACGGCGGATGTATGCCGGCGCCACGGGATCAGCCCAGCGACGTTTTACAACTGGAAATCGAAGTTCGGCGGGCTGGAGGTGTCGGAGACCAAGCGGCTACGCACGCTCGAGGACTCGAGGA
>NZ_JBFUHB010000023.1:0-75703 GCF_056402595.1 Sphingomonas sp. P3_C6 | reverse complement strand
CCCTTGGCGCCGACCGGCATGCCGTAGATGCCGCCGCCGAGCAGGGCGTCCTTCTGCCGCATGTCGTTCTGGATGAAATAGGCCGGGCGCAGGATCGTCGCGGGCAGGTCATAGGCGTCGATCATGCGCTCGACGGTCATCTTGCTGGCGAAGTGGGGAACGTCGGCATAGGCCTCGCCCTTGAACACCGAGAGATAGACGATCCCTTTCACGCCAGCCTCGCGGGCAGCGTTCAGCGCGAGCATCGCCTGGGTCAGTTCATCGGGTGCGTTGGGTGCGAGCAGGAACAGCGTGCTGACCCCGTCCAGCGCCGCGCGGATGCTGTCGATATCGGCGAGGTCACCTTTCACCGCCGTAACGCCTGCCGGCAGATTGGCCTTCTCCGGCGAGCGGGTCAGCGCGCGGATGTCGGCTCCATGCCCGCCGAGAAAACTGAGCACCTGGGTTCCGATGGTTCCGGTGCTGCCAGTGACCAAAATCGTCATGTCGTGTCTCCTTGATCGTGTTCAGGCGGCTCGTTGTCGCTGGAGCAAAGATAGCCGTTCCGACGCTGGAGGTAAGGCGGCGTATTCGGGACGGGACGTCTCGTAAATGGAACACGGCATGCGTCCTGATCGACATCGTCGACGGCAAGGTGATATCAGTCGGGGCGGCTCCGTCCCCGCAAACTCGCAAGCAGCAGCGCAAGCCCATCCCACACCGCTTCATCTTCGATTTCCAGGGCAGGCTGTGATCGTGCGACGCGCCACGGCGTTGGTTGAAGGTTTGCTGACTTCGTTGCTCCAGACTGTCTGACGGCCGTCGGTCCGGGCGCTTGAAGCCGTGCCGGCCAGCGTTTTGTCCGGGAGGCTGGCCGACCGGTGTGCTGGATTGTCCCTGAGCATGAATAGGCCTTCTTGGACCAGGTATTGGCCAGGCGTTGGAAGGCCTGGCGCGAAAGTCCTATCACTCGCGCGATGTCGGCCACGGTTTTCGGCTCCTCCATGAGTCGCGAAACATTGTCCCAGATGCTGGCACGCTTCATGGGGCAGATCGTCGGACAACGCCTGGATAGAGGCGCCTCCGCCCCCTGTCTGATCGGGCTGGTGTGCATCTCCCGCGACGATCGATGGGTGGACGTTGTCCTTGGATCAGAACGCGAAGCGGAGGAGACACTCCAAGTGTTTCGAAAGCCAAGGCCAGTAACCCGCCGGCGAACACCCGGTAAAATCTACAGGTAGAAAACAGGGCGTAATTTTCAGGATGATGCTCTCACCAGGAGGAGATCATCATGCAAGAGGCAGCAAGGTTCGAACAAGCCGCACTTCCCGCCGTCATTGAAGACCGGAGAAAGAGCAATCGCGTTCGAACCGTATACAGGGTCGCGCGGGTTCAGGCCAAGGAAGGCGAGGGCCTCGCGCGAATCCGGAACCTGTCAGACGATGGCATGAGGATCGATCTTGGTCTCGATGTGGTTTTGAACCAATGGATTCGTGTCTGGCTGTCCGACTCCGTCAGCGTCGAGGGGCAGGTCGTGTGGACGAACGACAATGAGTGCGGTCTGAAATTCCCCATGTCGATCGACAGTGTCGATCTGCTGCGCCGTACGGCCGAACAGATACGGCTTGGCGAAGCCCGCGCTCCGCGCGTTTTGACAAAGCTGCGTGCCGTTGTCAGCTCGCAAGAGGGCATCCGCCCGGTGCGTGTCCAAGACGTCTCTCAGCGTGGCATGAAGCTGATCCATGACGGCAGTTTCACAACTGGGCTCCCAGTGAAAGTTACGCTGGAATCCGGCATGGAACGCCGCGGCGTCGTTCGCTGGGTACAGGACGGGTTCGCGGGGCTCATGCTGACGGAAATGTTCAGCGTTGAGGATTTGAAAACGATCAACGGTAGGTGATCAAACCCCCGGCACGGCGCGGCCTAGGCAACCGCGCCGTGCAACCTGATACCATGCCTGGGCTCGAGAGCAGATCCAGCAAGGGGAAGATCGAATTTCAGGCGGCTTGCACGGGGGCAACCAGCCGATGAACTTCAGTCAGCAATACCGCGCTGCGGAACGGTTTTCGTAGCACGTGCACGCCCCGTATCTGGCTGGCGTTCGCCTCCAGCTCCTCGGCAAAGCCCGTCATCAGGAGCATCGGGAATTCGACACCGCGATCCTGCAGGATGCTCACCAGTTCGACACCGGTCATGCCCTCGCACAACCGGATATCCGAAATCAGCATTGCTGGCGTCAATCCGGATTCGATCAGCGCCAGAGCTTCCTCGGCCGACGAAACCTGATCAACCGCATATCCGCCGCGAACGAGATGCGCCGAGAGCACCTTGCGCACCTTGGCATCATCCTCGACCATCATGATATGCGGCAATTCGTCCCCCGGCGCGACGGGACTGATCAACGACTGGGCAATCGGCAACACCATGTTGACTGTTGTTCCGCGCCCCGGCGCGGTTTCGATGCTGATGTCGCCGCCCGATTGCTTGACGAAATTATAGACCATTGCCAGCCCGAGGCCGTTGCCGCGACCAGCCTGCTTCGTGGTGAAAAACGGCTCGAACGCGCGCGCCTTGGTAGCATCGTCCATACCAACGCCGCTGTCGCTCACGGCAATAATCGCAGCCGGGCCAAGCGTGGGGCCGGCATTTGACTGCCGCCGCGAACTGATGCGGATCGTTCCCCCCTTCGGCATCGCATCGCGTGCATTGAGGACCAGGTTCAGCAAGGCGGTCTCAAACAGAGTGCGGTCGACGACGACACGACCGACCGCGGCGCTCAGATCGGCTTCCAATCGTACCGGCTCTCCGATGGTGCGTCGGAGCAGGGTCACGACCGCCTCGATCACACTATTGAGGGGCACCTCCTCGTTTTCGCCGCCTTCCCCGCGAGCATATTGCAGCATGCGCGCAATCAGTTTTGATCCGCCGTCCGCAGCTTCCATGATGTCGTTCGCGGCATCCTTGGCTAGCGATCCGTTGCTGGCCTCGGCGGCGATAATCTCGGCGTTGCCCAGGATCAGCGCCAGGATATTGTTAAAATCGTGCGCGATTCCCCCCGAAAGCTTGCCGATGGCTTCCATCCGCTGGGATTCGCGCAGGCGCGCTTCCAGATCAAGTTGCTCGGTGACGTCGCGCTGGACGCCGATGAAGAAGCGTCCGACTTCACCGTTGTCGATCGGCGTCAGCGCAAGATCGTTCCAGAACGCCGAGCCATCCTTGCGATAATTCAAGATCAGGCCCGAAAATGGTTCATGTGCTGCAATCGCGGCTCGCATCTGCGCACTCGCGTCTGGTGAAGTTTCCGGTCCTTGGAGGAAACGACAGTTACGCCCGATAATTTCATCGAGAGGATAGCCGGTCAGCTCGGAAAATGCGTCATTGGCAAAGATGACCGGAGCCCCTTCACGACCAACATCGGCAATTACAACGCTTTGCTTGATAGCGCTAAGCGCCAATTCTTGAATATGGGGGATGTCATAAGCCTTACTAACGAGTTCAGGCGTCAGAGCGGTTGTGGGGCTCAAACTATGCACGCCGGTTTCTCTCTGGGATCTCCTGCTGACCGATTTAATAGCCTGGAGCCGCGGGGGCAACTGGTTTGTCATGCGGTATGCAGCCGATAACCTGTCGTTAATCGGATCGGGTCAGGGTGTCTGCGGAGGTGGCAGCATGCAAGTGTATGTCGTGGACAATGATCCCCTGATTTGCCGTACGCTGGCACGGATGCTCCAATGCGATGGGATCGCGGTGCGCACCTTCCCAGGCGCTGCCGCCTTTCTGGACGAACTCGACAGTCTGAAATTTGGCTGCGTGATGTTGGATATCTCAATGCCCGATCACAGCGGGTTGGATGTGCTCAGCACGATCCTGCGCGAGAAGCCGCCATGGCCGGTGATCATGGTATCCGGCAGTACCGCCGTCGACGATGCGATCACCTCATTCCGCCGCGGCGCTATCCATTTTCTGCGCAAGCCGTTTCGGCTTGAGGAATTACGATCCGCCTTGGACGAAGCGTCAAAGATCGGCGCTGACCGACTGGCGGCCTATGAGCGCCAGATGCGCGCTCGGCAGGTTCATCTCACTGGTCGGGAACGCCAGATATTGTCTGCGATGGCCGACGGTCTGCAGACCAAGATGATCGCGTGGCAACTCGAACTGAGTGTACGTACCGTCGACATGCACCGCTCGAATATTCTGGTGAAACTGTCCGCACGGAACGCTGTCGAGGCGGTGGCGGTTGCCCGAAACCTAGAACTGCTGACGCAAGTTCAGACTGCTGCATAATTAGGAATGCGACCCGGAATCTCGGCGATCAGGTGCGTCGAATATATCGTGACGGTGAGGGCGTCATTCTATGCCGCGCCCGAGCAAGGCGAAACGAGCGACGAGCGGTGCCGGTCATGAGCTGTGCCAACCGCCAGCAAGGCGTGGAACGTCGGTCGGCACCGCCGGAAGATTTCCCGGTCTAAGTGTTTAGTCCCGAAGAGTGGCGATATGGGTCGATTTTTGAATCGGCGTGCGTCTTCTGTCCAGATGCGATCGACATATCCGTATGGCGGCCCCACCTTTCACAAGGAAAATCGCGGTTGCATAAATGAAAGCAAGCAGTCACGTTCGGGCCGCGCTGTGCAGGGACGCAGGGCTCGGGAGGTTGCGTGAACGACAACAAGGTGCCGCGTAGCTGCGCCATCACATGGCGGACACTGCGGGGGAGCGGTGCGGGCGGCGGGCGTGCTCACGCTGGGCTCGCGGCGGGGACTTGTCCCGGCATGACGAAGAGCCGGGCGATCCGCGCTCATTTGATGCGCCCCGGAAGCCCTGCGCTGTCGATAGGCTTGGGTGTGGCGGTGGATTATTCCGGGTGATGCATGCAAGTTATCCTAGGGCTGATTTCCCCAAGATCCCAATTTAGGTGAGCGATATCGACAGTCTATGTTGCTGCTTAAGAATATTGGCATCATCCTAAAGGTGCTGGAATATAAAAAATACGGAGTGGATGGTATTGTGATTAAATTGAATCTGTCAAAATTCGTCACAATCTCAGCCATAGCCGCTGCATGCTCTATTCCTTCCTTCGTGCAGGCCCAAGCGCAAGAGGTAGATCGCACACCGCAATCGATTCTCTATGGGGTGTCGTATTACGACGAATACACGCCCGTCGACCGCATCGACGAAGACTTTCGGTTGATGAAAGAGGCGAACATCACGGTAGTCCGGATCGCCGAATCGACGTGGGGGACGCTTGAGCCGCAGCCGGGCGTCTTTGATTTCAGCCATGTCGATCGGATGCTTGCGGCGGCGCAACGATATGGCATCAAAGTCATCGTCGGCACGCCAACCTACGCGATCCCCACATGGCTCGCGCGTCAGCACCCGGACGTGCTGGTGACCAGACCAGAGGGGCAGGTCAAGTTTGGCGTTCGTCAGAACATGGACATCACGAACCCACATTATCGCGCAGCTGCCAAGCGCGTCATCGAGGCTCTGATTGCCCATGTTGCCAAACACCCGGCGGTGATCGGCTATCAGGTCGACAACGAAACGAAGCCCTACAACACGGCGGGACCGAACGTGCAGGCTGCGTTCGTGACGGCGCTGCAGAAAAAGTGGGGCAGCCTCGATGCGTTGAACAAGGCCTGGGGTCTCGATTACTGGAGCAATCGCGTTAACCGGTGGGAGGACTTCCCTTCAACAACCGGAACGATGAACGCGAGCGTCAAGAACGCCTTTGCCGAATTCCAGAGAGGTCTCGTAACGGAGTTTCTCGCGTGGCAAACGGGGCTGGTGCGCAAGCATGCGCGCAACGATCAGTTCATCACCCAGAACTTCGACATGGGCTGGCTTAAAACCTCCTACGGTATCCAGCCCGAGGTGAATCATTGGAAAGCCGCGCGGCCGCTCGATGTTGCTGGCATGGACATCTACCACCCCACTCAAGATGACCTGACAGGCGTGGAGATTGCGTTCGGCGGCGACCTGGCTCGCTCGCTGAAAGGCGGTGCTAATTACTACGTTATCGAGACCGAGGCGCAGGGATGGGTGCAATGGACACCCTATCCAGGCCAACTGCGGCTACAGGCCTTCAGCCATCTTGCGTCTGGCGCGAACATGGTCGCGTATTGGCACTGGGCTACAACGGCAAACGCAGTCGAGACCTACTGGCGCGGATTGCTGACCCAGGACTATCAGCCAAATGAAGTCTACAATGCTGCCAAGGAAATTGGCGCTGACATCAAGCGCCTTTCTCCGAAGCTCGCAGATTTGAAAAAGAGCAATGACGTCGCGATCTATGTCAGTAATCGTGCGCAAAGCGCGTTCGACTCGTTCAAGCTGCCGGGAAACATCGAATACAACCAGGTGATGCGCCCCTTTTATGACGCGCTGTATAGAAGAAATATCGAGGCGGACGTCATTTCGCCAGATGGCGACCCGGATCTATCGAAATACAAGATGATTGTCGTGCCGGCCCTGTATTCAGCGAGTGACGAGGAAATCGCTCGGCTGAATGCTTTTGCCGAAGCTGGTGGCCACCTGGTTTACACGTTCAAAAGCGGGTTCTCCAATGAGGACACCAAGGTGCGCTACGCGTCGCAACCGGGCGCAATCTCGCAGGCAGCAGGGGTGAAGTACCAACTGTTTACCGAACCCAAAGAGGTCAAGGTCGGGCCCGAGCTATATGGCCTAAGCGGAAAGGATCTGCAGGCGCGCTGGTGGATGGAGTTTCTGACCCCAACGACCGCAAAGGTGATTGCGCGCTTCGAACATCATTCGTGGCCGAATTATGCTGCGATCACCCGCAACTCGTACGGCAAGGGAGAGGTAACCTACATTGGCTTCATGCCGTCAGACGCGCTGATCGAGGGTGTCCTGACCGACACTGCGAAACGGGCTGGCGTTGTTTGGCCAGAAACAGCTCGGTTCCCTCTCATCGTGCGCAGCGGCACTTTGACGAATGGCAGTCGCGTCCGCTATCTGCTGAATTACTCGCGAGAGAAGCAAAATATTCCTCGGGAGCTTACCAATGGAACAGATCTTCTGACTGGCAGGCAGGCCGCTTCCACAATCGATCCTTGGGGCGTGGCGATCCTGGAGAGTAGTCGTTGAGGTAGGGTGAGAACATGTGAGGAAATAGTCGCGGACTGATCGGCGGTATAGCGACCTGTCAGCTCGATCGAGCAGGTGAGGTTGTGCGAGGGGGTGGGTGAAGCGGCATGGCCGCATGAGAGCGTCAGATGGCGCAAACGGACACCAATTCACCGATCACGCGGCGGTGGCTTGGTACCTCGACAGCCGGCACGTCATTCCGAAGCTTTCCGGGCAGCTCAAGGCTGGTGGCGACTGAGCGCGCCAGCAAAGGCTTCGATATTTGCGCTGCCGAGAACGCGTTATCGCCTATGAAAAGAGCTGGCCGCTTGCGATGCAAGTTTATAGGCTGGGCCGGCAATCTGGGAGGGGTCACGATGCGTCGTTCGAAAATGGGGGGCGTTGCGGCCGCGCTTGCCGCGTTGTCGCCATGGTCAGCGGCTTCCGCCGATAATAGAGCGACGACCGTGTCTTCGCCAGACGCGCGCAATCGCATCGAATTCACCGTAGCTTCGGGCAAGCTCCTGTTCGCTGTCTGGCGGGATGGCCGGCAGGTTCTGGTGCCCTCGCCCGTCGGCCTCTTCACCAATCAAGGCGCGTTGGGTGGCGACGATGTCGAGATTAGCGGCGCCGACAGCGTATCCGTCGACGAAGTCTATCGCCCGGTGATGGGCAAGGCGTCGCAGGTGCCCGACCGCTATGGCCAGACCCAGTTGCATCTGCTTCGCAAACGGGACGGAGTACGTTTCGATCTGGTGGCCCGAGCCTATCAAGACGGCGTTGCTTTCCGCTTCGTCATACCACAGCAAGATCGTCTCACGTCGCTGGATGTCTATTGGGAGACGACCGGCTTCTACTTTCCGGCCGACTATGCCTGCTGGGGGGCGAATGCCGGCATTCACGCTAACAGTCATGAGTTCGAGTTCGACGCCGTCCGCGCTTCGAAGATGCGCAACTTTCACCTCTATGATGCGCCGTTGGTCTGCGAGACCGGCAAGGGCACGACCTTCGCGCTGGCCGAGGCTGACAAGCGCGATTATGCGGGCGGTTACTTTCGAGGACGCGGGGATGGCGGGCTGGGCGTCAATATCAGCCTGACGACCAGGCCCGACAATCCACAGGATTCGACCGGTTTCAAAACGGCAGTGCGTGCGTCCCTGGCCGAACGGCCGTTAGTCACCGCCTGGCGCGTCGTAATGCTAGCCGACAGCATGGGGGATCTGATCCCGTCCAACCTCATATCGCTCCTCGCCGAACCTTCTAAAATAGCCGACACCAGCTGGATCAAGCCCGGCAAGTCGGCCTGGGACTGGTGGAACGGTTGGGCCGTCAACGTGCCGGATGCGGGCGTGAACACCGCGACGTATAAAGCCTATATCGACTTCGCGCAGAGGATGAAGCTCGAGTACATCTTGATCGACGAGGGCTGGTACAAGGGAAGTTCCGAAGGGCCGCGTCCGGCAGACGTGACTGTTCCCATCGCCGCCATGAACATGCCCGGTCTCGTCAAATATGCGGATGAACGCAAAATCGGGATCTGGGTATGGTTGCAATGGAAGCAGCTGGAGCGACAGTTGGACGATGCACTGGCGCTCTACGAAGCCTGGGGCATCAAAGGGATCAAGGTCGACTTCATGGACCGCAACGACCAGGAAATGGTCGCTTTCTATCATCGTCTGCTGGCCAAAGCCGCGCAGCATCACTTGATGGTGGATTTGCACGGCGCCTATCCGCCGGACGGTCTCAATCGCACCTGGCCCAACTTCGTGACGCAGGAAGGCGTACTAGGCGCGGAATACAACAAGTTCGGCGCCCGGATCACGGCGACCCATAACGTAACGCTACCCTTCACGCGCATGCTGCTCGGCCCGATGGATTATACGCCCGGGGGCTTCCGCGCATTGCCTCCATCCCAATTTCCGCAGCAGGTGCGCTCGCGGTTGCCGTTCGTTCAGACGACCAGGGGGCAGGGCCTCGCGATGTACGTCGTCTACGACAGTCCCCTCGTCATGCTGGCAGACAGCCCCGAGGCGTACATGTCGCCGGAGGGAGCGCTGGCAGCCGGCGCGGACTTCCTCCGCGATGTGCCGGCAACCTGGGACGAAACCCGGTTTCTCGCGGGCGAAATTGGCCAATATGTCGTCGTCGCCCGTCGCAAGGGCGATCATTGGTATGTGGGCGCAATGACGAACGAAGCGAAGCGCAAGATCAGCGTGCCGCTCGGGTTCCTCGGCAAAACGCGCGGCAGGTGGCAAGCGCGCATGTGGCAGGACGGAGGTGACATGAATAGCATCCAAAAGTCCGATGCCACTGTCACCGCGGAAAGTTCGCTAACGCTGACGCTGGCACCTTCCGGGGGTGCTGTCGCGGTCCTGACGCGCCGCACTGAAGGCTGACGGGCGGCAGCCAAGTGCTGGGGTCCGGGCCCAATAACAGGATGCCGTTGGCACCAGGGTCGTGATTCACTGCCTTATTGAGGAGGCGGTGAGATGGCTGATTTCTTTTGGTTTTCCGATGCGCAGTGGGCTCGGTTCGCTCGCGAAGGCCTGTTTCCTGCACAATGACGCGATCCTTGTCGATCCGGAGGGATGCCATTTCCTGGGCAGGACGGCGCTCGAACTGCGCAGCCGTTCGCAGCACGACGAGGCCAGGGCAGATTATCTCGCCTATACTGCGTACGCACAGGGCTGCACGGACGACGCCGAGACGGTCTGCGACGGGGCCCGCGCGCGCTATCGGCGCGAGGCCGCGCGCGGCGCGGCGTGGATCAAGCGGTGCGACCGCGACCTTAGCGGACATCGCGCGCTCAACACATGCGCTGAACTCGCCGCAGGCGGGAACGACTATGATGCTGCACAAGCAGCGCGGCGGCAGCTTTTCTCGCTTTTCCGCGCGGTTTCCACGTCGAGGGACTCGCCACCTCAAGCTCGATGATGGTCTCGCTCGCTAATGCCATCGGCCGGTTATCTTTGTCAGCCCGGCTCGATATAATGCTTGAGCACCTCCACCGGGGCAAGCGGGGCCCGCCAAAGGACGATGCGGTAGTGGTCGTCACCGTCCAGCCCGTCCTCGCTCAATGTGTCGAGGCCGCCAAAGCACGCTCTCACGCGGTAGCTTCCTGGCGACACTGGGATGATATCGATCGAACCCCCAGTGCATTCATGGATTTCGAGTCGTCCCGACGGAAGTTCGATGCTTGCCTCCGCGATATGGTCCCAATCGTCGAGGACCAGCGGCGGAGGGGTGTCGGCTACCTCGATCCCGACCGGCACATCCATGTTGCGGGCCGGCTGGATGACGACGATGAACGGCGCCGCCTTGACCCGGCGACGGATATCCTCGTCGTCATAGTCTTCCGGAGCGTTCGGCCGCTCGATCGCGTCCCACAGATAGAATTGAAAATAGTCGGCGAAAATCTCGTAGTGCTTTATCATCTTTTGGCCCCTGTCGAGCACCTCGCACCGCGATATCAATCGGCAATGCTTCATATTGCAATGGTTTAGGGGCCACATGTCCAGTCGCCTATCACCGTGCGGCGCGCGCCGTCCGACCGGTCATAGGTCAACCTAGCGGGAGACGCCGGTGATTCACCGCCGCTTTGCGCCTTGCCCGTCACGGCGATCGTGATGGTCTTGCCCTGTCCGGCGAACCGCACGCCCTTGATCATCGCGTCATAGCCCCCGGGCGCACTGATGCGCTCGACCGAGCTCGTCCCCTTGACGACGCCCTGGGACCGTTCGGGCGAGCCGACATTGCCCCGAGCCAGGAGCAGCGTCGCATCGCCTCCGCCGAAACTGCAGGCAAGGTCACCCTCAAGCTTCGCGCCGTCCATGTCGGCGGCTGACAGGGCGTTGAGCAGTATTGGAGATCCGTCGCCGCCTCGCGTTGCAGGGGCGGTGCGGTCTTCTGGCTCTGCCGCGGGCGAGACTGAGGCCGTGGCGTTTTCCTCGCGAGCGGGTCGGAGTTGTTCCCCCACTGTGTTTGCCGCGTCGCTGTGCTGCGGTCCGTTGTCGACCTCCACACTTCGCGAGCAACTCGCGATGGCGAGCGCGGCAAGGGAGAGCATGAATGTCGTCGATTGTCGCACGGCCATCGAATGCCCCAGGCTGGTGAGTGATCTCGACCAACGCGGCGCAATGTATTCTGTTCTTGCCATTCGCCGAAGCGAGCCGGCGCCAAGGGGAATTGACGCACCGAGCGAGCCGTGAGCTGGAGCGCAGGTCGGACATCATATTGTGTATTGCAGATCCTAGCCTCGCTGCTGCTCGTCGGCCGGAACGCGACCTGCAAGGTCGCTGAGGCATCTATTGCGCGCGGGACGACCGTTGGCTGGACGTCGTCTTCCGCTCCCAACAGGAGGTGACGCAGGCGAATGAAATCCTTCACGGAAATAAGGCGCGGCGGAAATAGCTGGCCCGTCTTCTGACGGTCCCCTTTCCTCGGGTTCTTTGGGTAGGGCGCCGGTGAGGCCGCCTCGAAGCGCTACCGGAACAGCAAGGCGCCAGCCACCATGCAAGCGCCGATCACGACCGCCCCCGATATCCAGCGCCCGGCGGCAAGTATGTTGGCAGCGTCCGATGGGACGGCAGGTGCAGGCTCAGCCTCCAGGCGGCGGATGGCGGCGCGGAGCAGGCGAGGCGCGTCTTCGCTGATCTTGGACACTTCCCAGGCGAGCGTCCGGGCGATTGGCGCCCAATACTCCGGTGACAATCGGGCCAGGGCGATCTTGGCCGAAGCACCCCGGATCGCGGCTGACAAATCGAAACCGGGTTCGATCGCTGTCAACACGCCGTCGATCGTCACCAGCGCCTTGAAGACCAGCAGCAGGTCAGTTGGCAGCACCAGCCCCTCGTGGCGCATCAGCGGCAGGAAATCGGCGATCATCGCCCCCAGCACAAGTTGCCCGCCGCCATGCTTTGCGACCAGGCGTTCCGCTGCGATCCGCACGCGTCCGGGCGCGACATCGACGCCGTCCGACCAGCCGAGCAGCACGTCGGTCAATTGTGCAGGGTCGCCTGAATCCAGTGATTGAACAAAGCCGATGAACTCCTGCCGCCGACGCGGTGAGACATGCCCGATCATGCCGAGATCCAGCAACGCGATCCGGTCGCCCGGCAGGCAAAGCAGATTGCCGGGGTGGGGATCGCCGTGGAAACGTCCGTTGACCAGCACCATATCGAGCACGAGTTCGGCACCGAGCGCGGCGATCGCGCCGGGATCGATGCCGGCCGCGCGCAGCGTCGCGTCGCTGCGGGGCGGCACGCCGTCAACATAGTCCATCACGAGCAGCGTCTCGGACGACAATTCCCAGTGGATTTCGGGCAAGACGACGCGCGGATCGTCGGCGAAGTCTGCGCGCAGCCGGTCGGCGTTGCGGCCCTCGGTCGTGAAGTCGAGTTCCTCGGTCACCGCGGCGGCAAGCTGGCGCACCATCGCGACGGGCGCGTACCGTCGCATCTCGGCGTTGGTCTCCATCACGGCGGCGAGCCCGGCGATCAGCCTGAGATCGGCTTCCATCAACGGTCGGATACCGGGTCGCTGAATCTTCAGCACAACGTCGCGGCCGCCGGGTAACGTCGCACGATGGACCTGCGCCATCGACGCCGCCGCAAGCGGCACCGGATCGAACGACGCAAACACGCTCTCCGGCGGCTCGCCCAGCGCCAGTTCGACAGCGGGACGGAGATCGTCGAACATCAACGTCGGTGCCTGGCTGTGCAGCTTTTCGAGTTCCGCGATCCAGGCGGGCGCGAGCAGATCGCCGCGCGTCGCGAGAATCTGGCCGAGTTTGACGAAGGTGGGCCCGAGCGCCTCAAGCGCTAGCCGCGCCCGGCGGGGCAGGCTGTCGGGTTCGGGCAACGTTTCACCGTCGCCGCTCGGCAGCGACACGCCAAGGCGGGCGAGAATGACGGCCACGCCGAAGCGGGAGACGACCTGTAGAATGTCCGCCAAGCGGGCACGATCCCGCCCAGCCACAACCAACGTCTTTATCATGGACCTGCCTTTGGCATGGAAGTTCAATCTTGCGAACCGACGTCAGCAGATAGCTGCTGGATGCGAGCGTGAAAATCTCGGCGCGGGCGGAGCGGTTGTCAGCAGTAACGCCTGGTGGGGGAGCAGTAACATGGCATAGGGGTGCAGCCCGCTTGGCCGACAGTGGCACGGTGTAGATAGAGACGGACCGGAAGACGGCACCGGCAATCATTTGGCGGCTTCGCGCCCGTCTCTACTCATCAAGCGTGGAGCCGGTGAGGATCAAAGCAGCCCGACCTTGGCGCGCTTCTCACTTACCGATGATACGGCGCGCGAAGCTCGCCATCTTGACGGCATTGGCGCGGGCGACGGTGGAATCCTCGGAAAGCGAACGGATAGTGAGGAGGTCACCGTCTCGGATAATGACGGCGGTCGCACCAGCCATCGAACCCATGCGATAGCTGGTGATCCAGCCGATCGCAGGGGCAACGTCGAGTGCAGTCAGTTCGCAGCTGAAGTCGCGGGCACGGCATCGCGCCCGGAGTTGCGCGATTGTGGTCTTTCCCTCGCGCACACGCTGCTCGGTGCCGTCGTCCTGACGTCCCAGCACGACGCCGACGATCGGGCTACCGGAGCAGGTGGGACAGGAAAGGACGGCCTGGCCGTCCTCGGTCCGGCTCGTGAAGCCGGGGCCGAGGGTCTTCTCCATGTCCTTGGCCAGGCTGGCAAGGTCGCGTGTCGCAAAGCCTTGGGCAAGCACATGCGTGGTCGGAGCAAACATGAGGGCAGCGGCGAGAATGATTCGAAGCGTCATGCAGCCGACCTAGCGCCGGCGCGTCGCCAGCGGGAGGGCGGGTCGTCTTGCGACGCGCACAATCGGCCTTCTCCGCGATCAACCATCCATGCTTGGCCAGACAAAGCCTCCGCCCCAATCCAGCAGCTGATCGGTGATCCTCAGCGCACCGTCTACGGATTCGATCCGGTAGACGGTCTCGCCGACATGCCTGCCGATGGCGATGTCGATGGCGCCGCCTTTGGGGTGCGGGACGGTGAAACAAATCGCCTTCGTGTCCGGGTCGTGGTCGGACGGCCAGCCAAGCGAGCTGGGTTCCCAGTAGCTATCGGTGCGCGACCAGTAGCGGTTGTAGATGGCCAGCTTGCGGCCGATCAATTCGCGCAGGATGCCGTCCTGGCCGTCGCGTTCGTGGTACTCGCGGTCGATCGGCAGCATTTCGGCATCATAGGCCGTCACCAGCGCATGGGAGGCCTCCAGCATGGCTTCGTCGACCGGCACCGCGGCCCGGGATTGCCGGGCGGGTTGCTCGAGACGGAATGACATGAACACCGAGGTCGAGCCGTTGACCATGCCGCGATAGACACCATCGGCGCCGCCCGTCCGGGCAGCCAGGGCGAGCAGCGGCTTCAGATTGTCAAAGACGACGGCCTGGGTCGGTATGGTCAGGGCGGCGAGGCCGAGCCGCTCTCCTTCGGCCTTTGCGCGTTCGGCATCCTCGCACATTGCCGGCAGAAAGGAGGGATTGGCCCAGGCCCACATGAAGCTGCGGTCGCGTGGATCGAAGCTGCCGAGGATTTGGGCGCGGGCGACGATCGTGCGGCCGCGCGCGAACTTCAAGGTAAGCAGGCCGGTGCCCTGGTCGAAATCGTAATTGCGCTCAAGACCGAACCCCTGCTCGCGGGCGAAGCGGATGTTCTGCCCAATGAGCCAGTCGCAGGCTTCGCGCAGGCGGGGCGCCAGGCTGTCGTCCGGGACAAGCACGGGGTAGGCGGGGCTATCCGCGCCGCCCTCGCTGCCCTCGGTAAGCGACAGCGTCTGCGTCACTCGCGCGATGCGCCCCTGCTCGTCGCGCTCCACTTCGCCCTGGGGCGGTTCTGCGCTCTGGTCCCCGGCCATCAATTTCCGCAGCCATTCCAGCATGTCTAATCTCCATTGTCCGAGCTCTTACCGATCCGCGGCCGTCGCAATGACACGACCTCAACTTCCACTTCCGGATCCACATTGATATGTATGTCGGCATTGGCGGCCGACAGATGGCTTTGCCAAAGAGACGGTCGACCTCGCTGGAGAGAGCCCGTAGCTGGGCGGCAAGGGCTTGCAGGGCCGAGCGGGCGTGAACGGGCAGCTTGTCCTGTGGTTCATGAAGCGTTTTTCAGCAGCGCGACCACGCCGCCCGTGCCGATACCTGTCACGACGCCGTCTGCTAAGATTGCTGCCACGAGCAATTGTCAGCACTTGTCGACCCTCACTCCATCTCAGTGCAGCACAGCGTCGGCGCTGACCAGGCGCACGTCGTGCATCTGGTTCAGATAGGCCTCGTAATAGCCCTTGTGCGACGCGCCGACGATGGCGAGCATCCGCATGCCGGGGTGCTGACCCAGCACGTCGCGGATATTGCCGACCATGCGAAGGTTACGAGTCTCCCAATAGCCCAGATACTGACGGCCAAAGCCCTGCGGCGATGATTCCAGGAACGCCGCGCCGAAGTCACCTTTGAAGGCCATCAGCTGGGCGTCGGCACTGTTGAGGGCACGGTAGAGGTTCAGCAGGCCGTCCGGCTTGTTCAGGTCGGCCCGCAGGCGCTCATCCTCGGCTCGGCGAGCTTTGCTCGTCGGATTATCCCAGGCCTTCATGATAGCGGCCTCGAAGGCTTTCTGTTCGACCGGGTCGCTGCTGTCGGGCGTGTCGGCCGTGTGGTCATCGACGCTCCACAAACGATCAAGTCCCAGGCGCGCGGCCAGCACGGCCGCGATCAGGGTGGACTCGTTACGTCGGGACTTGAGGGATTCCAGATAGGTGACCAGCGCCTCAGTGAGGCCGTCGCCAGCGCGTTGTTCGGCCCCCGGCAACCGCAGCCATTGCACAAGGGCCGAGTTCCGCTCCCCCGCAGCCAGGAACACGGCGGCCAGACGTCGCCGCTGGGCGGTCGTGGGCTGGGCCGGCCACGCGGCGAGCAGGCGCTCGACCTCGGCATTGGCCGCCGGCACATCGAGACCGACGGCCTGGCCCGCCTCGGCCGGATCGTAGCAATAGCTCTTCACCGTCGCGGCGTAACGGGCCGGATAGCGACGCAGGGCGTCGCACTGCAGGCCTGAAAGGTCCTCGGTGGCGATACCGGTCGGCTTCCAGGCCGCCAGGCGATCCACCAGCGGGACCAGCAGCGCCATGTCGAAGGTCTTGGGCAGGCCGGAGAGGTGCGTCGTGCCCAGCACCAGCACTTCATTAGCCTTGCCAGCGGGCGGACCCTTCAGCGTGTCGGGATGGAAGCTAGGCCGATAGTCCTGCGCCCGGACGGAGCCCGCAATCATGACCAGCGCACCGGCGCTCGCAACCAGAAGGCGAAGGAAAGGCTGACGTGTTGGACGAAACATGAAGCGCTCCCGATGGCTACTGAAGCTTAGAGGCCCAAAACGCGGCGAGTGTAGCCCGTCTGGCTCTCGGTTCGATCCGAGGCGGTAATGGGTGAGGGATGAATGCGCCGCAATGGGCAGGGTACTTAAGTGCCGAACCGACACTGAAATGCCGCTCCAGGACGAATGCGGTCGCCGAGCGCCGCGAGTGCAGCGCGACGAAGATCCAGCGACACGCGCCGTGGGAGAGCTCACGAGCTCGAGGCATGCGGTGCGGAAAGGGAGGCGTACGCCGGGACCAACTTTACATCCAAACCGAGCGGCGTTGGAAAAAGCGCTGCATCCCCGCTGCGAACGATTGGACACGTGCACGGAGTAGGGCACGGCGACCATCCCCGGTCCGGGTGAAGACTAGCCGAGACGCCCCAACTCGGCGCTGCCACTGCCGGAGGAAATACTCGGCCAATTCCTTGCGCGAGCCGAAAACAGTGGGGACGGCGTGAAAATCGGTTCGTTCCGCCAGCCACAGGCGACTTTTTCGAACCAGCAGATAGCGCGGATTTTGTATCGGCCCGAGCAATTCGGCGAGTGCTTCCAGAAACGCACGCTCCTCCGCCCGCGTAGCACCATCGATCGCAATTTCGTAGCGACCCGCAATCGTGGGGCGCACCACGACTGCATAACCCGTCTCTGCCCCTTTGAATGCTCCGACGTGGCAGAGACTCGCCACCAGCGCGCTACCCACCTGGGCGAGGCTGCGCTCCAACGTGCCGTTACGCCACCACAGCATTCCGGCTCGAGCCAGCTTGGGCAGTGAGTAAAGGAAGGTGGCCCCGACGAAGATCATCATCAATGTGACGAGGCTTCTAACGCCTGTAAAATATCGAACAGCGCCCAGCGCCGACAGCGCGCCGCCCGTAATGGCCGAAAAGATGAGAGCATGGAGCGTGTCGCGCCAAGCCAGCGAGCGGGGGGCGTAATTTGCTTCGGCGACGCGATGAACATGGCTACGCGGCGTCGCGCCTCCCAGCGAACTATGCCATTTCTCGGCAATCGCCGCTCGGTCGCTCGCCCGCGCGAAGGTTCTGAGGTTTTCGGCCTGCTGGATTGCGGTGAAATCCACGGCAAGGCGGTCGACACCGTTTTCAATCTTGTCGCTGTCGTCGTTCGTAATCCCTTCGAACGCCTCAAAGCGACGGCAAAGCGCGCCGACATCGCCATCTTGAGGCCCGGCGGGCTCGACTGGGCCAGGGACGACGGTCGCGAGATGCCAGATCGCGGCGACTTTGCCGGGCGAAGTGGGATCAACACGAATCGCACGGCCTCGCATCTGGTTCGACAGCATGTAGGAGCCCGCGTTGCTGGCCAGAATCAGGCAGTTGATCGCGGGCGCGTCCCAGCCTTCGCCGAGAAGCGCCTGCGTGCCGACGATCACCCGGATAGAGCCGCGCTGGAACAGACGCGTCACTAGCGCTACCACGCTCGACGCGGTGCTGCCTTCCGCCTCAAGTGCGACATGCGCTGGACAGCCGGGCAGCACGCGGCGGCGCAAACGCGCCGGATCGATCCGCATGGCCCTCGCCTCCGTGTCGAGCGCCCCCAAAGCGTCCACTGGGACAATGACGAGTGTGCCAGTTAGCACCGCGAGAGCAGCCGGCATGACCCCCGCCCGGCGTAGCGCCTCGAAGATCGGCACGACGCCGAGCTTCGTTGGCGCAAACGGCGCCTCGGGATCCCGCGGCAACTCGTCGGCGCGTATCCGGTCGGAAAGGACAACCAGACGCAGACATTCTCCCATCGTTCGCGCCTCCGCCCGCGCGATGTCAACGATACTGTCGAGCTTTGCGGCGCTGCCCGCCACCGCTGTGAAAACTTCCTTGTTCTCGCAAAGGACGACGCGCTTGTTCTCGATCAGCCCCAAGCCGTTCAGCGCGCGTCGCAGCTCGATCCAATTCGCCTCACCGATGGCGGTTTTGCTGCGGGACTCGTCGAGCAAGCCTTGGAACAGCCTTTCCAGCCAGGCAGATGTCAGTGGCGGTAACGCAGCGTCGTCCACTCCAAGGAGATTCCTGACGGCGCACGGGACGGATCGCCCGGCGGCGGCGAGCGCGATCATCAGCGCGGTGAGGTATTCGGGGCGTTCGAGCAGCTCTTCTTCATGCTCTTCGGGCTGGGTCAGCCAAGGATGATCGGCGAGGCGATCCATCAACGCGGAGTCGGCTATCAAGCCCGCTGTCAGGTTCTCGATCGCGCGACGCCGCGCCGACAGGAGTTCGAGCTCATCGTGGCGCGGCGTTGATAGGTGGATATGATCTTGATGGGGGCAAAGGTCGCCATTACGCACCAACTCGGGCACCGAAATCTCGCTATCGATCGGCCCGCACAGCGCTTCGTATCGTGACCATTCGGAGAGTGGTGCATCGTACGGGGGTGTCGCGGTGAGCGCGACGAGCTTCACGTCTTCCAGCCGGTCGCGGAGTTCAAAGAGCGCTGTCCACCATTCCCGGCGCAAATGATGGGCTTCATCGACGATAAGCGTGACCGGCCCCTTGGCCGCGAAGGCTGCAACCAGCGCGTCGAATCGTTCGGGACCACCGTCATGGGCCGCGTGTAGGGCCTGATAGGTCGCGAGTGTCATCGTCGACGGTGCGTCGATGGCTGTGGAGATATGCGCATCCCAGGCGTGGTGGTCGTCGAGGAAAAGAGGAGAAAGCCGCTCGCGCCATTGGTCTCGGATGGTCAGGCTCGGCGCGAGAATAAGGGCAGGGCGGCCGATGCGCTTCATCGCTTCGAGGCCTAGGACCGTCTTTCCTGAACCCGGGGCTGCGACGACGTGGAGCCGACCGTCAACGAGATGTCCATCCATCTCGGCCAACACACGCGCCTGATAATCGCGCCAAATACCGGTGAATCGCATCTCGGATAGCATCAACTTGACCACAGCCGGTGCGGCCGATCGGGTCAACTGCGTTAAGACAAATCTTCAAAGCGGCTGTCATGTGGCGGGGACTGCTTCATGAGGCACGGGACGGGCGGTTCACATACCGCTAGGTAAAAACAGACCCGCAGAAGAGGGGTGCGGCCCGCGAGCGCGTGACCTCCCAGCAGAACCAGATAGACCTAGCGACGACCTCATTTCTCCGTCAGGCGCTGATTCAACCAACTGAGGCGACTTCTCTGCAAGACAATCGCCAGTTCGATCCGTTGTCCTTCCACAGAGTCCAGTTCGGGCAACTGGGTCGCTAGTGCTTCAATCTCGGACTCGATCCGTTGGCTCAGCGCTTCAAATGCCCTTCGTCGGGTCGCGGGCGCGATCGCGTCCCACATTCCTGCCCTGAGTCGGAAGGGGTCGAGACCCACGCTCGCGGCCCGCTCTGGGTCGCATATCCAGTCGTTCAAGCGCGTCTCTCCGTCCGCGGTGAGGGTCAGGAGGCGTGTCCTCAGTTTGGACGAGGTCGATTCGGACCTTACCAACCCCGCCGCGACCATCTTGCTGATCGCCGGATAGACGGCGCCAGCGCTCCCACTCCACTCGAGAGATGGCGAGACCTGGAACGCCTTGCGCACCTGAAACGCCGTTGAGCGCTGGCGGTGATGGATTTCCGAGAGGATCGCTCCCTCAAGCTCGGTGAGGGGATCTTTCCGACTGTTCATTTGACCCTTCCGTCACTATTAGTACTAATCGTACTATAAATGTTTCGAGGACGCACCCATGCTCTTAACCCGTCACGCCGCCGCCGCACTTTCCATGGCATTGTGCTGCGGTAACGCGGCGCCGGCATCAGCGCAGACCGCCAGCCCGTCTTCGGAACAGTCCGTCCAGACCTTCCCCCTGTTCAGCTCCGGCAATCGCACGATCGTGGTCGCACGTTTCAACGAATCGACCCCCGTACCGCTCGTTTTCGACACCGGCACGAATGGAAACATTGTCGATAGTATTTATGCCGCACAGATCAGCCTGCCCAATGTCGGCCCTTCGGAATCGGTCGATGGCGCCACGGGGCGTCCAATACCAGGATACACCACACGCCTTGTAGGATTGACCATTGGAAGGGCCGTCGTTGCCGACGGGCCGGCGACCGTGATCGACTTCAAGAGGCGCGATTCCGTAGGAGTCATCGGACCTAACAGCTTTCCGGGCCGTCTGACCGAGATTGATTTTGCTCACAGTCGGGTCCGGATCCTCCCGGATACGGCCGACAATAGGCCAACCGGGCCCGCGGTCGGTCACCTCGACGAGCTACCTGCAGTGACGGTGGGGTTGCCGGGGCAAACCATTACCGCCCTCGTTGACACCGGAAACGACCAGCCGCTGAGCTTTCCGCTATCAATGGCGGCAAGCCTTCCTTTGAAAGCGCCGCCCGTGCGAAATGGAATAACTCGGTCGGCAGGCGGTCAGCAAGCGTCCTACCAGGCACAGATCATAGGCGAAGTTCGGATTGGCTCAGTCGTCCTGCAATCGCCTATGGTAAGCTTTGAGGAAAACGGACTTCCGAATGTCGGCATGCCGGTCTTGAGACAGATGCTTATCGTCATCGACCACACGGGACAGCGGACATGGCTCCGCCCGTTGAGATGAACCGCGAAGGTTACCGCAGCCCTCGATCGCGTGGGTGCTTGGCCGCTCTGGGGCGACTTTACCTTAGGTGTTCGATATATTCAAACCTATGATAGCCGATGACCTTGAACATCCTGCTCTCTGTCCTTGTGGCCGTCCTTCAGATCCTCGTCCTTGGCGGGCTCTTCCTGCTCGGGCGTCGCTTCCTGCGCTCGAAAAAGTCATTGGGATCAGCGGGTCCCGTCAGCGTTGATACACTGGGTTTGGCCACAATTCCCGTGTTCGCGACCTTCACCGGTTTGCGGGGGCTATCGCCCTGGCTTGCCGTCGCGACCAACAGTCTGAACCCCTACTTGGGAATCGCGCCTGATGGACTTGAATACCGGGTGATCCGCAAGCGGGCCGCACCCTTCAGCACAATCGAGTCTGTCGAGGTGCGCACGGGTCCCGGCACGGTCAACCTCTGTTTTGTTTTCACCAGCGGGCTCTTCACGTTCTCAGCGAACGTCGGCGATGACGCCTCGGCATTGCAGGCCTTGGGTCGGCTGCCGGCATCGATCCCCCGGGGGCCAAACGCGCGTAAACTCCAGCGGCTCTAGCCCTAACCCGGGGCCGCGATATTGTCGAAGTCGGGCCTGCGGCCAATGGGGCTCTCAGCGCTGATGGGGCCCGTCACATTCACGTCCTTAGAACAGAGAAATCGGGCCGCCGTCGGCGCTGTCGCGACCGCCTGCGCTTGGTCACTGGAAACGTGGGCTATGTCCGCTTCCTACCATCCCGATCCACCGCCACCGCCGCCGCCGCCGCCGGATGAACCGCCGCCTGAGGAGCCGCTTGAACTACTGCTGCTGCTGCTCGAACTGCTGCTGGAGGTACTGGGCGAAGTCGCGGCCGAAGCGATGGTGGAGGTCAGCGCCGAGCCCATCGCAACAGCGAACGCGCCGGAATCCGACCAGGATCGCCTGTTGTTCCCGACATACCAGTCGCTCGTGGAGTTGGGGCGGTCGTCCATGCCGGCTGTGACCATGACATTGGCGAAGCGCTTCGCCCAGCGATTTTCCACCTCCAGCGCCATGGCATAGGGCAGGTAGCGTTCAAACAGCGCCGCGGTCTTTTCCGGCGGGTTCAGCGTGTCCAGCCGGTCCTCCTCCGCCACTGATAGATAATGGCGAAACCCGCGAATCCCGTCGCGAAGTGCCCATCCGGCCGGGGTGGGCACCACCAGCAACGCGCGGGTCACCAGCAGGAAGGGGATGGCGAGCAGCGGAACGAGCAGGGGGAGGGGGTTGCCGCTGGCCAACCCCAGGAAGACGAGCGTGCAGCCAAGGAACACCGTTGCCAGCCACGTCAGCCCGGTGACGATCCAGTTCAGGACCTTCACGCCTTTGCCGGGCTTCCCGCGGCGCTGGCGGGCCAACAGCATTAGCAGAAGGCGGCCGACGACCATGCCGCCGACGAGCCCGGGGAGCGTCCAGGGCGACACTCGCGGATTACCCAGCAGCAACGTGACCGCCACCGCGAGCATCAGGCCGACGACGAGCATCCATCCCAGCAGGCGGTTGCGGGGCTCCTCGGTAAAGGTGCGGCCCTCGCCATACTGCGCCTCGAGTTCCTCTACCAGGCTGCGGCGCGCGGCGGTCAGCACGGCGTGGTTGGCCTGCTTCAGCACCACCGACTTGCGCGATTTGAACAGCCGCCGGGTCATTTTCTCTTCCGCCGGGGGAAGAGCGGCCGCGCCGTCCACCTGCTCGAGCCGCTGCTCGGCGTCGCCGTCGTTCGCGACGCCGTCGACGATCCGCAGCCGGCCGCGTACCGCGGCATCGACCACCGCCGCGGAAAAGGTCCGATCGTCGAAATCCTTGCGCCAGACATAGCGCACCGCAGCCGCGGACAGCCCATCGGGTGGCGAGAACAGTGGCACGAGCGGGCGGGGATCGGGGTGACGCCGCGCCCGCCACAAGGAATGCGCCCAGTAAACGAGCATGGCGATCACGCCGAGGGCGGCGAGTAGCACCGCGCCCCAATCGTCCAACCACCAGCCGAGCTTGTCCAGCGCGCCGGGCGGAGCGACGACGCCCTTGGGCCAGGCGGCAGCCACGGTGAGCCCCTCCATCGCCTCAAGCCGCCTTGTGGTGCGAAAGACGATCCTGCCTGGCCGCTCGTCCACCACTTGCGCGTCAGCGGCGGTTGAGCCCTGTTCCCCGGTATACAGCGCCCGCTTCCCGAATTTCACTGCCTTGGGCAGGGTAATTCTTGCCTCTGCGCGTTCGATCGGGAAGGTCCAGCCATTGCCGGTGGCATTCCAGTAAAGCTCGTCGACATCGGAATAGAAACTGAGTTGGCGGGTCGTGCGATACTGGATGCGATAGACGTGCTCGCCGGGCGTCAGCAGCGTATCCGCGCGTCCGATCCGCACCCGCTCGCCATTGTCCATGCCGACCAGCGTATAGGGTTCGGGGCGACCGTCGCGCACCACGCCGACCACCCGGAAGCCGACGGTAACCATGCGGCCCCCCGGACCGGGATAGCGGGTCGGGAAATCGCGCTGGATACCTCGCTGGATCTCGTCCCCTTCGGAGACGATGTGGATCGTCTCGACGACGTCCAATGTGCCGTCCGCACGTACGGTGACGTCGCTGACGAAATCGGTGATCCGCTCCTCTGCATGCGCAGGCACGGCAACCAGCAGCGCGAGCGCTGCGATCAGCTTGGGCAGGATCCGCACGCTCAGCGCGCGCCGTCGAAACGGATTGCCGGGGCGTTCGCGATGGCGGGATCCGCATCCTCGAAATATTGTTCCTCGCGAAAGCCGAGCGGACCGGCGACGAGCAGATCCGGGAAGGAAGCTATACGGGTGTTCAGATCGCGGACCGTGGCATTGTAATAGCGGCGGGCGCTTTGAAGTTCCGTCTCGATCGCGGACAGCTCGGTTTGCAGGGCACGGAAATTGGTATCGGCCTTCAGTTCGGGATAGGCTTCGACAACCGCCATCAGCCGGCCGAGCATGCCGCCCAGCGCCGCATCGGCACGGGCCGCATCCTCCGGACGGGCGGCTTTCACCGCATCCGACCGATGGGCCGTGACGTCGTCGAGCAGATCGCGTTCATGCGCGGCATAGCCCTGGACCGTGGCGACCAGATTGGGCACCAGATCCGCGCGTCGCCGCAATTGCACGGTGATCCCGCTCCAACCCTCGCGTACGAGCGCACGCGCGCGCACCAGCCGGTTGTAGATCAGGATGAAGAGAAGACCAGCCAGCGCCAGGAGGGCGAGCGCGATCCACAAAGCAGTATAGGTCAAGTTCGCTCCCGGAAAGATCGCGCCGACGCCGGGCGGCTGCCGGTCCTCCCGATACCGCGTCAGCGATCGATATCCAACACCGTCTTGCGCCAGGCGCGACCGCTTCGGCCGAATGGCGGCGCCTCTGGTCGCCAACCTTGCCCCCGGAGCGTAGGACGGCGCCAGAAATCGGACCGCTGCGAGGCGCTCGTCTGAAATCTGACGCCGCGCAATGCTCGCACAAGGTTGCACGTCCATCCGGTCGGCACCGCCCTTTGCAGGCGGCTGTGACCGGAAAAAGGATTTGTGATGAAGAGTATCTGCTTGTTGATCGGGGCCCTGGTGCTTCTGCCGAGCGCCGCCCTCGCCCAGTCGCGCGAAGAGGTAACGCTCGCTGGCGTCAAGATCGGGGCGTCGATCGACTATCGCTGGCATGACGGTGACTTCCAGGTGCCGCGTATCGCGACCAAGGTCGATGAGAAGAAAGGCGGGATCGGTTATCGCGGACATGTCGGTTATGACGCGCAGATCGGCAAGGCATTGCTGATCGGTGCCGAGGCGGGGATCGGACGCGGCGGCAAGGCGCTTGTCGCGTCGAGCACCACGGGCGACTATACCCTGAAGCCGCGATGGACCTGGGATGTCTCGGGCCGCGTGGGCGTACTGCCGGCGTCGAACGTGCTTCTCTACGGCCGCGCCGGATATAGCTGGCTGCGGGTGCGCGAGACGACCGACTTCCGCGCGACCAATCTCAAGGACCTGAAGACCAGCAGCACCGAAAAGGGATTCCTGTGGGGCGCCGGCATCGAGGCCGCGGTGACACAGGGTGTTTCGGCACGTGCAGAATATGTCCGCGTGAACTATCGCGACGGACTTACCTCGTCGAAGATCCAGCTGGGCATGTCGCTCGGCTTTTGAAACGCCGCTGACACGGTGGGCGGTCGGTCGTGGCGACCGCCCATCCGGTTCGCGCCCCGTTAGCGACTGTAATAGGACGAACGATGCGGATATTGCTGGTCGAGGACGAGGCCGGGATGGCGGCGGCGATGGTCGCCGTACTGGAGCGCGAGGGCTACGTCGTCGACCAGGTGACGTCGCTCGCAGAGCTGCACGAAGCCGCGCGGCTCGCGGTGAGCGATGTCGTGCTGCTTGACCGTACGCTGCCTGACGGCGACGGTATCGCCGCGATCGACGACATCAGGCGGTTCAACCCAGGTGTGCCGGTGATCGTCATTTCCGCGCGCGGCGACATCGACGATCGCGTCGCCGGATTGGACATCGGCGCCGACGACTATCTCGCCAAGCCGTTCGCGATGGAGGAAATGCTGGCGCGCATAAGGGCGGTACGGCGGCGCCCGGCAGCGTTGCCTCATCGACAGGTTCAGCTCGGCGAACTGGTCTATGACATGGGGAACGACGAGGCACTGGTTCGCGGCGTGCGCCTCGATCTGCCACGGCGGGAACTCCGCGTCTTGGCGGCGCTCATGCGACGGCGCGGACGAACCGTCCTGCGCGGCGCGTTGGAGGAGGCTGTTTACGGATTCGACGACGAGATTCAGTCGAACACGCTCGACTCGCATGTGTCACGCCTGCGCAAGCGGCTGGGCGAGGCCGGTGCCGACGTCGAAATCCACGCCATCCGGGGCGTCGGCTACCTGCTGCGGAAGGCTCTATGAAGCCGCGGGCCCCGAGGTCGTTCAAGGCCCGGCTGATCATTCGCCTGCTCGGATTCCAGGTCGGCTTGTTCCTGCTGACCGGTGCCTTGCTGGCGGGGTATGTGCTTTATAACGATGATGGCAAATCGCTGGTCGAGCCCGATTTCGCCGACGTGGCGGCTCGCGCGATCATCCGCGACAGTCACGGCAAGCTGCATCTCGTCGATACGCCCGAACTGGTGGGCGCACGTCGTCGTGTACCCGACCTTTGGTTCGTGGCGCGGGATGCGCGGGGCGAAACCGTCTCCTACAACAAAACCCCCGCTGCCTATGCGGGGATCGCGAATAGTCTCGAGCACATCACGTTCGCCTACATCAAAGACGAGATGCCGCCGTATCGGTATGTCGCCTCAGTCAGGTTGGCTGACGGTCCGGCCGGCGAATTCACTATTCTGGGAACATCCCGGACCGGCGACTGGACGTTGCGCCTGTTCGCGGCGGGCGCCGACATCCTCGTATTTGGCCGGGGCGCGGTGCTGAACACGGTGACGATGCTGTTGCTGCTGTCGAGCACGATCATGGTGCCGTTCCTGATCGTGCTGTCGCTCATCACGATCGTTGCCATCCCCCTGATCGTGGGCAAGACCTTTCGCCGGCTTTCCGTTGTCGCCGGGGAGGCCGGTCGGGTGGATATTTCCCGGCCCGGCAGCCGCTTGTCGTCAGACGGAATCCCCTCGGAAATCGTGCCCTTGATCAAAGCGATGAACGGGGCGCTCCGCCGGCTCGACGAAGGATATGAGCAGCATCAGCGTTTCATCTCCGACGCTGCGCACGAATTGCGCACACCGATCGCGATCCTCCAGGCCAAGATCGAAGCTGCACAAGACTCGACGTTCGCGCGGCGTCTCCAGGGTGATGTCGCCCGTCTGGCGACCCTGGCCGAACAGATGCTGGACCTGCAGCGGATCGGGCGCGCTTCGCCGCTCGACGATGCAGTCGATCTCGGAAAGGTCGTGCGCGAGGTGGTGGCAGACCTCGCGCCCTTGGCGATCGCGGGTGGCAAGGAACTGGCGGTGGCCGATCTCGGCGCCGTGCCCGTGCGCGGCGACACGGCGGCGATCGGTCGTGTGCTTGCCAACCTGGTTCAGAACGCGCTCGAACATGGCGGTCGTCAGGTGGTCGTGCGCGTCGACGGCGCGACCATCGAGGTCGAGGACGATGGCCCGGGCATACCGCTGGAGGAACGCGAAAGAGTCTTCGAGGCTTTCCACCGCCTGCGGGGAGGGAAAAGCGGTGCTGGCCTCGGGCTCAATCTCGTTCGGGAGGTCATGATCCGCCACGGCGGATCGGTCGAGCCGCTCGAAGCACCGTCGGGAGGCACGATCATGCGGCTTGAGTTCGTCGCCGCGGCGCAAAGCTGATGCGACGCTGCCCGGAGACGATCGCCGCGGCTGATGGGGTGCGCCCAGCACGAGACACCAACCCTGGCGCGTGTGACGGGAATCGGTTGCCGGCGGCGTTAAAGCCAGAGTGGCTCGGATGCACACAAGGCAACAAAATCACGGCCACCCCAGAGATCCAGGAGAAAGTCGCGAGCAAGCAACTGCTCGGACCCAACCAAATACCAATTCTCGTGAAAGGAACTTCAATGCGTTTGTCTCTCAATCTTCTTGCCCTGGCGGCGACCACGCTCCTGCCAGTCGCAGCCTCGGCCCAGGCGCTGCCGACACCCGTGCTCATCGACGGCACCGTCCTGGAGGTTGTGTCCGAGGGCAAGGCCACGCGCGCGCCGGATCTGGCGGTGATCAACACCGGCGTCCTCACCCAGGCCCTCACCGCGGCCGGAGCCCTGTCCGACAATGCCGCGCGCGTGAAGCGCGTGATTGCCGCGCTCAAAGGGGCAGGGGTGGCCGACCGCGACATCCGTTCGGCCAATATCTCCCTCCAGCCCCAATATCGCTATGCCGAGAACACGCCTCCGGCGATCACCGGCTATCAGGCTTCCAATACCGTTTCAGTGAGGTTCCGGGATATCGGGCGCGCGGGCGCTATCCTCGATACGCTCGTCCGGGAGGGGGCAAATCAGATCGACGGCCCGAATCTGCTGCTCGACAAGCCGGAGACGGCCCTCGACGAGGCTCGCGCCGACGCGGTGGCTAAGGCCCGTGTCCGCGCCGGTTTCTATGCACGGATCGCTGGTCTGCGGGTCGATCGTATCCTGTCGATCTCGGAAAATTCGGGTGTGGGCGCTCCGATCGCCATCACTGCGATGCGCGAGAACATGGCCGGGGCGGCAGCCGACACAGCGACGAAGGTGATCCCCGGCGAACAGGACGTGACCATAAGTCTCTCAGTCCGCTTCCTTCTCAAATGACCGCGCGCGTATCTTGTCCCGCACGGCCGGGCCGGCGAAACGCGGGGGCGTCCTGCGGTGTCGCAAACCACCTCGCGGCCTTTCAACGAATATCTGAACAAATGGCGACAGTCGCGCCGGACGTCGCCTCGAATGCCGACGTCGGGACGCGCAGCAACCAGACTCCTCGCGGGTGGCGAGGAGCCTGCATGCTCGGGACTAGTCGCCGGTGAGCAGAGACGAGGACGGTGCACGTTCTGCCGGTTCTGTGTTCATGATCGGACTGCTGATGTCGAAGGCGTCGCTGAGCGGACATTGGCTCGAACTATGTGGAGTGGTTCCATTGTCGAGAGTTTCCAGGCCGCCAACTCTGTGTCGGCGCTTTCATTCTCTGTGTCGGCGCTTTCATCTCGTGGTTGCCGCATTCGCGCTTGCGGTCGCGCCGGCGCTGGTGAGCGCGCACGATGCTGGGAGCATCGCTCTCGGGCGGGAAGAGGCGCGCGAGGATCGAACTCGCAATTTCTGCGGTCGAAGCAGCCTTGCCAAACATCTATTGGCATCAGACCCGGCTGGAGTGGGCAGCGGCGAAAGCCGATGCCCGTGGCCGGGTGGCGGGCGTTACCGACAGCGCCGCACTTTGGCGAATTCTACGTCCGCTCATGGCGCAAATCGGCGAAGGCCATCTCAGTCTTCAGCTCAGTGACGCAACAAGTTCCTTTATGGGAACAATCCTCCACTTTCATCCCGCAGCGATTGTTACGATTCCAGAATGGCTTTGACCGTTCGCCCTCTCTCCAGACCGCTCGCTTCGGTGGGTGTAGTCTGGTGCGTGCGGTAGAGGCCGTTCGCTGGCCGGTACCCCGCGTGTTGGGCGGGTCACACGACAACGGTGATCCGTGAAATGCGCGAGGATGACACCATCCATGTGCATCAAAACCATACCGACTGTCTCAGGGGATCGTTGAAGGACCATTATTCAACCGCTGAGATTGAGACTTGGATGTATGGGCGTTCCCCCCGAAGGCTATGGCGGTTCGCAACCTCTGGTGAGACTTTCGCGACTCTCAAGCCTTCGCTTCGCGTTGCAAGGCCGCAGAGTATCGGCCATGGTCATCGGATAACGGGAGAGTGCTGATGCAGGGTATCTTGAGCTGCAGCGAGAAGGGCGGACCATATGCGATGCGGGGCATCGCAGCGAGCGCGATAGCCGTCACCACCCTTATGCTGGCTGGGTGCGGCGGGAACGGCGGGTCTGGCACAGCCGCGCAACAGGATATTCCAGCCGCATTCGACACAGCCGCGCGCGCGCTTTCGGCCCAAGGTTATTCGTTGGCTAGCTGCGTCGCCATTGCGGACGACAAGGAGAAACTGGCTTGTTATGCCGCGCTAGGTTTCAAGGATAAAAGCGATGTCGCGAAAGTCGAGGCCCTGGCTGGCGCCTCGGACATAATGGCCGGGAAGCGCTGGCAGATCACGGCGCCAAGCCCGGGTGGGAGCGACAGCTTCCAGGGCACCGCCACGTTGACGCTGGCTTCACTCCCCAACGAGGGGCCGATGGCGTTTCGCAATACTCGCATCTTGCTGCGCTGTCCGGCAGACTGGGGCGGTCCAAGCAACCAGAAATGGGGTGCATCGATCGATCTGCCCTCCGATGTGTCTTATGATTCAAACAGCAAGGATCGCGGCACCATGGCGATCGAGGTCGATGGTAAGCCCTTCAGTGCAGTCCAGTTCTCACGCACCAGTTTCAACGTGGTCGACGATCAAGCGACGGCGTTCCGCGATGCGGTCATCGCCGGTAAGGCATTGTCCTTCACGGTGAAGACGACTGATGGAAAGACCGGAGCGACGAAGACCCCGCTCCCGGACGCCACGGGCCTGAAGGAGTATTTCGCGAAGTTCTGTGCATAAGGCGCCGGGCGCGCTATCCCGCGGAAGCGTGAGACGCAGGTAGAACGTTTGACGTCGATCCGCTTGCCGATAGGCGATCGTGCGTTTTACCCGGCGAAAGCCGCCGGCCGAGGTGCTCGAGACCTAAATTCTCCGAATGGCGATGCGCCCCGATCTAGGGCCGCGCAGGAGCGACAGTCCGTAACGGAATCGGGATCGGTGACGTCACTTGCCATCAGGTCCGGGCAGTCATCGGCGCGGGGGGGTGCCGGGCTGCCGCCGGAGCGGCCAGCGCAAGTCGGAACAAACATGAGCGCAGCTGCGAGAATGATTCGAAGCCTCATGCAGCCAACCTAGCGCCGGCGCTTTGCCAGCGGGAGGGCGGGTCGTCTTGCGAGGCGTTTGGTTCGGCAGGGATGGGCTGGTCCGCTGATGCGCGGACATGACACTTATCGTCGGAGCCGCTCCCGATTTCGGCCGTTCAGCGGCCGAATCACGAGGACTCGTATGTGGTGCCGGTTGCAGGAATCGAACCCGCGACCTTCGGTTTACAAAACCGCTGCTCTACCAGCTGAGCTAAACCGGCGCTGGGGCGTGAGCCCCGACTCATGGTGTTTCCGCCCAATGCGTCAGACGACGCCGAAGGTCCAGCCCTCGCGTTGCGCGATGTCGTCGGTCATACCCGGTGGATGCCAGAGATCGGCCCTGCCGGCATTGGCGCGGAGCCACGCCGCCGTCAGGATCGCGTCGGTCGCATGGTCGGTATAGCGCTCGAGCGGGACATGCGGCTTCGAACCCATCACCGCCAACGCGACATCCAGCGTCTCGCCATCGCGAAACTTGCTCAGGCCCTTGCGTTTGCCTGCGGCTCGCGCGGCAATCGAGGTGTATATCTCGACTATCATAGCGCCCTTGGCGGGCACGGGATCGAACGGCCAGATCGGGATGGCGGTATCGATATGGTGCAGCAATCGCATGCACGCGAAGCTGGCCTTCGCCACCTGCGCCGCGCCGATCGCGTCGTAGAGGGAGGCGGGCTTGTGGCCCCCGCTTGCCTTGTACTGCGTCTCGCTCGCGCGCAGGTGGATAAAACCCGCCTTCGGCCCGTCGGCCGCACCGAGATAAAAATGGCGGCCCCGCCGGTTCTCGAGGAAGGATGCCGCACCCAGATCCATGTCCGGGCTGGCGGCATCGACATAGGCCCAGAAAGCGCGAGAGGTGACCGGCGTCTCCTCGCCGGGCAGGTAGGCGCCGCGTTCGATGATCGGTGGCGAAAAGCTGCAGTCGAACCCCACCAGCAGGGGTTCGTCGGCACGAGCACGCAGCCATTCGAGTATCTCGGTGCGCGACCACGCCCTGCCCGGCGGATCGACGAGCACCGGCGCCGCGTCGCCCGCCTCGCATATCGCCAGGGCGATGCCGGGGTGGCTCCGGCCTTTGGCGCCCGACCAGTCGATCGCGGCGAAATGGGTGAAATGGTCAGGGACGATGGCCACCGCGCCTCGCCCGTTTCACCCCTATGGCCCTGTCCCGCCGGGCGCACTCGATCAGCACGCCGATCTTCTCGGGGGCCGCGCGCAGGACGCAGTCGCTCATGCCTTGGCTTTACGCGGTCTCGATCGCGGCCGCGCGGCGCTCCAGTCGCGCGACCGCTCGATCATTGCGTGGACCCGGTCCGGATCGGCGCTGTCGTACCGCACCAGCACCCCGGGCCAGCCTTCGTAGTGCGGCGTCTGCCAGAAGCTGTCCGGATCGGTCTCCATCAGCATCTCCTTGGTGTCGTGGTCGATCGCGAGCACGAAGGAATCGTCTTCCCGGCTGGGGTGGAGAAAGGCACGGCCATTCGACACGATCTTCACCGCAGGCTTGCCATAGCTGGTCGCCAGCTCCGTATCGGGCAGGCCGAGAGCGAATGCCGTAACGCCGTTCCAGTCCAGGCTCATCCGCCACGCTCCTTCAGCGCCTGCCAATAGGCCATCCGTTCGGCGATCCGCTTCTCCACGCCGCGATCGGTCGGGGTGTAGAAGGTCTGGGGGCTCATCTCTTCGGGCCAGTAATTGGATCCCGAGAACCCCTCCGACGTGTCGTGGTCATAGGCGTAACCCTTGCCGTACCCGATGTCTTTCATCAGTTTGGTCGGCGCGTTGAGGATGTTCTGTGGCGGCATCAGCGATCCCGTTTCCTTCGCACTGCGCCAGGCGGCTTTCTGCGCCGCATAGGCAGCGTTCGATTTTGGGGCGACGGCGCAGTAAAGGCACGCCTGCGCAATCGCGAGTTCACCCTCGGGCGACCCGAGGAAATCATAGGCATCCTTGGCCGCGAGGCACTGCACCAGCGCATTGGGGTCGGCGAGCCCGATATCCTCGCTGGCGAAGCGCGTGATACGTCGAAGCACATAGAGCGGCTCCTCGCCCGCGGTCAGCATCCGCGCGAGATAATAGAGCGACGCCTGCGGATCGGACCCGCGCATCGATTTGTGCAGCGCCGAGATGAGGTTGTAATGCCCCTCGCGGTCCTTGTCGTACACCGCGACGCGCCGCTGCAGGAACGCGGAAAGCCCCGCCGGATCGAGTGGCTCGGGCAGATCGACCGAGAAGAGGGTCTCGGCCTGGTTGAGCAGGAAGCGCCCATCGCCATCGGCGCTGGCGATCATCGCGTCGCGCGCCTCGGGGGTGAGGGGCAGGGGGCTGTCCATCGTCTCCTCGGCGCGGTCGAGCAGCTTGCCGAGCGCCGCGGCGTCGAGACGATGAAGGATAAGCACCTGCGCGCGGCTCAGCACTGCGGCGTTGAGTTCGAAACTTGGATTTTCGGTGGTCGCGCCGACCAGGGTGACGGTACCGTTCTCGACATAGGGCAGGAAACCATCCTGCTGCGCGCGATTGAAGCGGTGAATCTCGTCGACGAACAACAGGGTGCGCTTGCCGATCCGGGCATGCTCGCGCGCCTCCGCGAACGCCTTTTTCAGGTCGGCCACGCCGGAGAACACCGCCGAGATCGCCACGAAGCGCAGATCGACCGCATCGGCCAGTAGCCGTGCGATGGTGGTCTTGCCGGTGCCGGGTGGTCCCCACAGGATCATCGACGACAGGCGCCCCGCCGCGACCATCCGCCCGATCGCTCCTTCGGGCCCGGTCAGATGCTCCTGCCCGACGACATCCTCCAGCCGCTGCGGCCGCAATCGGTCGGCAAGCGGCGCATTCTCGGCAAGCGCCTCGCGGGAAGGTGGATCATGGGTGGCAAAAAGGTCGGCCATGCGCGGAACATAGGGTGGACGGGCACATGGTGCCACCCCGGTGAGGCATCATCGCGTTCCCGAAAAAATCCCCCTTGTCAAAACCGACTCAAGATATATCTTGGAGCAATCGTGATACACAAAGAGGAAAACCGATAATGTTTCATCATCATATGCGCGGCCGCGATTGCGGCCCACGGGGCGGGCGCTTCAGCCGCGGCCCCTTCTCCTTCCAGTGGGAAGTGCATGGCCATGGCGAACGCGGCGGCCGCAGTCGGCGCATGTTCGACGGCAGCGAGCTTCGCCTCGTCCTGCTCAAGCTGATCGAGGAGCAGCCGCGCCACGGCTACGACCTGATCCGCGACATCGAGGAGCGCACCGGCGGAGCCTATGCGCCAAGCCCCGGCGTGATCTACCCGACCCTGACCATGCTCGACGACATGGGCCTGATCGAGGAGCAGAAGTCGGAAGGCTCGAAGAAGCTCTACGCGATCACCAATGCCGGCAAGGCACTGCTCACCGAGCGCGAGGAAGAGGTGGAGGCGCTGTTCGCCCGGCTCGAGGATCTCGGATCGATGCGTGAACGCACCAGTGGCGGTCCGGTCCGCCGGGCCATGGGCAATCTCAAGGCGGTGCTTCAGCAGAAGCTTGGCGAGCATGAGGTCGATGGCGACACGCTGCACCATATCGCGGCGCTGATCGACGAGGCTGCCCAGAAGATCGAGCGGCTGAAATGAGCGTCTCGGTCGCCCGGGTGCCGACCCAGTCGGCCAGCCGCTATCTCCAGCAACTCGCCAAGCACTGGAGCCACAAGATGACGGTCGTGTTCTCTCCCGAGGAGGGCACGATCGACTTCCCCAACGGCAGTAGGCTGGAGATGCAGGCGGACAGCGAAAGCCTGGACGTCGTGCTGACCGTGCCAGACGATGCCGAGGACGAGCGGATGCGCGGCGTCGTCGCGAGCCATCTCGACCGCTTCGCCTTCCGCGAGGCGCCGCTCACCTTCGACTGGCGGACGCCGTAATTTCCCTCTCCCGGCGGGAGAGGGAGGGAGCGCGTAGCGCGGAAGGGTGAGGGCGACATGCCATTCAGCCCAACCCCGCGCCACATTCGTCTCGACCCCGAAGGCTGGTCGCACTCCGGCAGCCGGAGGGTTATTTCCCTCGCCGAGCCAGTACCGCGAGATAGGTATCGAGCACCGCCTGGTTGACCGTTTCCCAACGATAGCCGGCGGCCTTGGCGTGTCCGGCCTCGCCGGCGGCATGGCGGAACGCGTCGTCTTCGCAGAAGCGTCGAAGCGCATCGGCATAGCCCTTGATGTCGGTCGGATCGACGATCAGACCGGTGACCCCGTCGTCGATCAGGCCGACCGCGCCGGAAGCGTGGGCCGCCACCACCGGGACTTTCGCTGCCATTGCCTCCAGCGTCACATTGCCGAAGGTCTCGGTCACGCTCGGGTTGAAGAACACATCCATGGAGGCGACCGCACGGCCAAGGTCATCGCCCGACTGGAAGCCGGCGAACACGGCGTCCGGAATCTCCTGGGCGAACCAGTCGCGTGCCGGGCCTTCGCCCACCACCAATGTCTTGTGCCGGACGCCGAGCGCGTCGAGCGCGTGCATCGCGTCGGCGAACACGTCGAGGCCCTTTTCCTTCACCAGCCGGCCGAGAAACCCGATCGCGATCTCGTCGTCGGCGATGCCCAGGCTTCGGCGCCATTCGAGGCTACGCCGGTCGGGGTTGAAGCGATCGTGATTCACCCCGCGCGACCAGCGCGAGATATGGGACGTCACGCCCCAGTCGCGCAGGATCTCGCCCATCATCTGGCTCGGCGCGAGCACCTCGTCGACGCGCGAATAGAATTTGCGCTGCGCATTGATGATGATCGGTTCGAGGAAGCCGATGCCGTAATAGCGGACATAGGTCTCGAACCGCGTGTGGTAGGACGCGACCGAGGCGATGCCGTTCCGCTCTGCATAACGTACCGCGGCATGCCCCAGCCAGTCGGGTGCGGAGACATGGATCAGGTTCGGCGCGAAGGCGTCGACATCCCGCCGGGTCTTTGCGGGCATGCCGCGCGCGAGCTTGTACTCCGCCCGCCCGCCGGGCAGCTTGATCGAGGGCACGCTGACGAGGTCGCCGGTCGCCGCGAAGGCGGGGCGTCGGCTGGTCGGGGAATAGACGCGCACCGTCGCGCCCTGCTTAAGGAGATGGCCGACAAGAAGGTTGAGAGCCTGATTCGCGCCGTCGCGCGTATAATTATAGTTGCCGCTGAACAGCGCGACGCGGAGGTCTTTCGCTTGCATGGCGGGCGCATAGACCCGCCGGAGCGAAACGCCAATCTCCCTGCGCGCCAAGTATGACTTTATGTTTCTGGCCGGTGCGGTCGGAATGAGGGGGCCAATCGTTTGTCCGGACGAGCCGACAACCACATCATTCCCGATAGTCGGCGCGACGCATGATGATATCGGCGGGCAACGTCGTTCTTCAGATGCTAGGCCGTGGCGATGCCTCTATGGTGCGCGCAAGGAGACCTTCATGACCGACCTGTCCGATTTTCCGATTACGAAGCGCTGGCCCGCGCAGCATCCCGACCGGATCCAGCTCTATTCACTGCCGACGCCGAACGGGGTGAAGGCATCGATCATGCTCGAGGAGACCGGGCTGGCCTACGAGGCGCACCTCGTCGATTTCGCGACGAATGACCAGAAATCCCCGGAATTCGTGTCGCTCAACCCGAACGGCAAGATCCCGGCGATGATCGACCCCACCGGCCCCGGCGGCAAGCCGCTCGGCCTGTTCGAAAGCGGTGCGATCCTGCTGTATCTCGCCGGAAAGACGGGCAAGTTCATCCCCAACAACCCCACCGGCCGCTGGGAGGCGACTCAATGGGTGATGTTCCAGATGGGCGGTGTCGGGCCGATGTTCGGGCAGCTCGGTTTCTTCAACAAGTTCGCCGGCAAGGACTGGGAGGATAAACGCCCGCTCGGTCGTTATGTCGATGAATCTAAGCGCCTGCTCGGCGTGATGGACGCGGCGCTGGCGGGCAAGGACTGGTTTCTCGGCGACGAATATACCATTGCCGACATCTCGATGCTCGGCTGGGTGCGCAACCTGATCGGCTTCTACGAAGCGCGCGATCTGGTCGGTTTCGACGATTTCAGGAATGTCTCCGCGTGGCTTGAGCGCGGGCTGGCGCGCCCTGCGGTGCAGCGCGGCCTGACTATCCCCGCAAAGCCGGCCTGATCCACCGCCTGGCCTGACCCTATAACGTCACCCCGGACTTTTTCCCGGGGTCCATGGCTGCCCAACCGCAACGACTGTGGGCCCGCGGAAGCATGGATGCCGGAACAAGTCCGGCATGACGAGGTGGGGGTGCGTGGAAAAGTTTGTTCCCCTCCCGTTCCTTTTTCGTTAAAGCCTCCAAATGGCAAAACCCCAGAAGCGCTATGTCTGCCAGGCCTGCGGATCGGTCGCGAACCGCTGGGCCGGGCAGTGTGCCGATTGTGCGGAGTGGAATAGCCTGGTCGAGGAAGTGGGCGGCACCGTCACGCCGTTCCAGGCCAAGCACAACCTCCAGTCGGGCGGCCGCTCGGTCACGATGGTCGGGCTCGACGCCGATATCGCGCTGCCCGAACGCATGCCGAGCGGCATTGCCGAGCTCGACCGCGCGCTCGGGGGCGGTTTCGTCGAGGCATCGGCGACGCTCATCGGCGGCGACCCCGGCATCGGCAAGTCGACGCTGTTGCTCCAGGCGGCGGCTAAGATGGCGCTTGCCGGCCTGCCGGTCGCCTATGTCTCGGGCGAGGAAGCGGCCGATCAGGTTCGCCTGCGCGCGCGCCGGCTCGGTCTCGGCAATGCCCCGGTTCAGCTCGCCGCGGCGACTTCGACCCGCGATATCCTGACGACCCTGGGGCAGGGCCGGGCGCCGGCCCTGCTGGTGATCGATTCGATCCAGACCATGCATTCCGACCTGATCGAGGGCGCTCCCGGCACCGTCAGCCAGGTTCGCGCCTCGGCGCAGGAACTGATCCGCTTTGCCAAGGAGCGCGGCACCGCTGTGGTCCTGGTCGGACACGTCACCAAGGACGGCAGCATCGCCGGCCCCCGCGTGCTCGAACATATGGTCGATACGGTGCTCAGCTTCGAAGGCGAACGCAGCCATCAATATCGCATCCTCCGCGCGATCAAGAACCGCTTTGGCGGCACCGATGAGATCGGCGTGTTCGCCATGGTTGCGGAGGGGCTGGCCGAAATCTCCAACCCCAGCGCACTGTTCCTGACTCAGCGCGACGAGGGCGTTACCGGCACCACCGTCTTCCCCGCGCTCGAGGGCACCCGGCCGGTTCTGGTCGAGATCCAGGCGCTGGTCGTCCGCCTCGCCAGCGGCGCCACCCCGCGCCGTGCCGTGGTCGGTTGGGACTCGGGGCGACTGGCGATGGTCCTCGCGGTGCTGGAGGCGCGGTGCGGCCTCAGTTTCTCGGCGTGCGAAGTCTATCTCAACATCGCCGGCGGCTACCGGGTGCAGGATCCCGCTGCCGATCTGGCGGTGGCTGCGGCGCTCGTCTCGGCCCTGTCGGAGCGGCCGGTGCCGTCGGATGCCGTCGCGTTCGGCGAGATCGCGCTGTCGGGCGAGATTCGCCCGGTCGCCCATGGCGCGCTCAGGCTCAAGGAATCGGGCAAGCTCGGCTTCGAGCGGGCGCTGGTGCCCGCGGCCATCACCAATGACAAGTCGCCATTGAAGCTGTCGGGATTCCGTACCCTCGGTCAGTTCGTTGACCATATGCTGGGCCGCGGGTAGCGCTGGGCGCCGAAGACACCTACCTGCCAATCGTGCCGGGCGGAAACGGGGCTTGTCGAGAGCCCGCTGCCGGTAGCGAACGGGGGAAAGCCAAGGCGTATCATGGGACTGACCGCACTCGACATCCTCGTACTGATCGCGGTCGGCGGGGCCGCGATCCTCGGCCTGATGCGCGGCTTCGTGACAGAGATCCTGTCGCTGTTCGCCTGGGTCGCGATAGTCTTCGCGATCAAGCTGTTCCATATGCCGCTCACGCACCTCTTGTCCGGTTCGGTCGGCACGGTGACCGGGGCTGCAGTGCTGGCTTTCGCGATCATCGCCGGCGTCACCTATTTTGCAGGGCGGGCGGTGGCCAATGTGCTCGGGTCGCGCACTCGCGATTCGATCCTGGGACCGGTCGATCGCGCGCTCGGCTTCGGCTTTGGCGCGCTGAAGGGTCTGATCCTGGCCAGCCTCGGCTTCCTGCTCGTCGCGCTGATGACCGATACGGTGAGCGGCGGCCCGACCCATCGCCCCGAATGGCTCACCTCCGCGCGGACCTATCCGCTGCTCAACACGACCAGCGCGAGCATCGCCGATTTCGTCGATCGCCGCCGCAAGGGCAAACCGGTGTTCGGCCCTGCGGATAACGCCGCCACCCCAGCCACCAATATCAGTGAGGAGCGGCCATGAACGCACCGCTCTACAATGCCGAGATCCTGCGCCTCGCAGCGACTGTCCCGCATCATGACCGCCTGCCCGAGCCAATGGGCACATCGGAGAAACGCTCTCCCGTCTGCGGCAGCCGCGTCACCGTCGATATCAATGTCGACGATCAAGGCCGGGTCAGCGAGGTTGGCCTGCTGGTGCGCGCCTGTGCGCTCGGCCAGGCATCCTCGTCGCTGATGGGCGCGAGCGTCATCGGCAAGTCGCCCGAGGAACTGGCTGCTGCCCGCGATGCGCTGGCGGCATGGCTGGCGGGCGAGGGGCCCTTGCCCGACTGGCCCGGCTTCGCGCTTTTCACACCGGCGTTGCCGCACAGCGCGCGCCACGCCTCGATCCGTCTCGCGTTCGAGGCAGCGGCAGAGGCCGCCGCGACCGCCCGTGCAGGGCTCGACGCATGAGCGAATCCCTGCTCTTCGACGCGGTGATCCTGCTTGGCTCCGGCCTTGTCTTTGTCCTGATCTTCCGCCGCTTCGGCCTTGGTGCGACCCTTGGCTATCTCGTCGCCGGCGCACTGGTCGGCCCGCAGGCGCTCGGGCTGGTCGGCGGTGCCGAATCGAAGATCGGCGTCGCCGAACTCGGCATTACCCTGCTGCTGTTCATCGTCGGGCTCGAACTGAATCCGCAGCGGCTGTGGAAACTGAAGAACGAGATTTTTGCCCTCGGCCTGATGCAGGTCGTGCTGTGCGGCATCGCCGTGTCGGGCGTGGTCTGGGCCATCACCCAATTCTCGCCCGCTGCCGCATTGGCGCTCGGTTTGCCGCTTGCGCTTTCCTCGACCGCGCAGGTCCTGCCGATGCTCCAGTCGGCCGGACGCATGCGCACCCCGTTCGGTGAACGCGCCTTTTCGATCCTGCTGTTCCAGGATCTGTCGATCGTCCCGCTCATCACCATCGTCGCGGTGATGTCGCGCAATCCGGCGGATGCCGCCGGGCCGCCGGGCTGGCTGTTGTTCATCTATACCGTGCTGGCAGTCGCGGGGCTCATCCTGATCGGGCGCTACGCCCTTCGGCCTCTGTTCCGGATCATCGGCAATCTCGGCGAGCGCGAGATGTTCGTGTTTGCCGGCCTGTTCACCGTCATCGCCGCCGCGGCGCTGATGGAGGCGCTTCATTTGTCGACCGCGCTCGGTGCTTTCGTCGCCGGTGTCATGCTGGCCGACAGCCCGTACCGGCATGAACTGGAGGCCGATGTCGAGCCGTTCCGCTCGATCCTGCTCGGCCTGTTCTTCCTCGCGGTCGGCATGATGCTCGATCTTCATGCCATCGCCGAACGACCCTTCTTCGTCGTCGGCATGGCGCTGGCGCTGATCGTCACCAAGCTGGTGATCATCATGGGGCTCGGCCTGCTGTTCAAGATGACGTGGCGCGGCGCGCTCGCGCTCGGCCTGTTGCTCAGCCAGGGCGGCGAATTCGGTTTCGTGCTGTTCGCCCAGGCGCAGAATGCGATGCTGATCGCGCCTGAGGCTGCCAGCCTGTTCGGAGCCGTCGTCACCTTGTCGATGGCCACCACCCCGTTCCTGATGAAGGCGACCGCGCGCATCCGCACCGAACCGGAAACCGACGGCGGCACGCGCGAAGGCCCGGTCTCGGACGGCGCGAATGCGCTGATCGTCGGCTATGGCCGTTTCGGGCAGACGGTCGGCCAGATGCTGATCGCGCAGGGCGTGCCCGTGACCTTGATCGACACCGATATCGAGATGATCGACGTTGCCGGCAGCTTCGGCGCCAAGGTCTATTATGGCGACGGGACGAGGCTCGATCTCCTGCGTCAGGCGGGCGCGGCGGATGCGGAACTGATCCTGTTCTGCACCGACGGCGACCAGATCACCCCGGAAATGATCGAGGCGGTGCATGAGGCGTTCCCCAACGCGGCGATCTTCGTGCGCGCCTATGACCGGCGCTCGCTGATCAAGCTGAAGGGGGCGCCGGTGCGCGGCGTCGTCCGCGAAGTGCTCGAATCCGCGATCAGGATGGCGCGCATGGCCATGTCCAGCCTCGGCATCGACGATGAGGAGATCGCCCGTACCGAGGACATGTACCGGGCTCGCGACAAGGAACGGCTCAAGGCCCAGGTCGAGGCAGGCGATATTCGCGCCGCGGTCGACCGGGTCATCACCCAGCCGTTGCGCGGCGAGGAAGGCAGCGTGTGAAAAACCGCTCGCTCGCCGCGCGGATCGGTTTCGCCCTGGCGGGCTGGCGTGCCGCCTGGTCGCGGGAGCGTAGTTTCAGGACCCAGGCATGGTGTGCGCTTCTCGCCTTCATCGCCCTGTGCACGCTCCAGCCGTCGATCCTCTGGTGGGTCGTGGTCATGCTGATCTGCGCGCTGGTTCTGGCGCTCGAGTTGATCAATTCGGCGCTCGAGGCATTGATCGATCTGCTTCATCCGGCGGTCCATCCGGAGATCAAGGTCATCAAGGACATGCTCGCCGGCGCGGTGCTCGCGATCAGCTGCGCCGCCCTGTTCGCGGGGCTGATGCTGGCCGGCGCCTATGTCTGGGCACAATTGCTCTCGCTGGAAAGTTGAAGGAAGCCGCCATGAACCCGATCGTCCTTTTGGCGGCCCTGTCCGGTGCGCTCGCCGTCGCCGCCGGCGCGTTCGGCGCGCATGGCGCAAGCGGGCCCGCGGTCGACTGGCTCAAGACCGGCGCGCAATATCAACTGCTCCATGCCGTCGCTGCCCTGGCGATATTGCGGCTCGACGCGAAAGGACCGGCCATCCTGTTTCTCGCCGGTGCCGCGATCTTTGCCGGCTCGCTGTACCTGATGGCGCTCGGCCTGCCGCGCTGGCTCGGCGCCGTCACGCCCATCGGGGGTGTGTTGCTGATTTCGGGCTGGCTGTGGCTTGCCTGGCTGGCGACGCGCCGGGCCTGACGGGAGGTCTCGGGGGCGCCCGGGAAACCCGGTCGAAAGCCCTCGATTCGCGCATCGCCGTCAGGTTCGGCCGCCATCCTCGTCCAGGAACGCGGCGACGTCGCCCAGCGCCACCGACTTGTCGAGAAATGTCTGCCCGATGCCCCGCGCAAGCAGGAAGGGCAGGGTGCCCGCATCCATCTTCTTGTCATGGAGCATATGGTCGACCAGCGTCACGCCGTCCGCTTCCAGGCCGGCTGCGGCGACGCCGTCCGGCAGGCCGATCGCCTTCAGATGTGCGGTGACGCGCTCGGCATCCTGGCCCGGCGCAAGGCCCTTTGCCGCTGAGTAGCGGAAAGCCAGCGCCATGCCGGCCCCGACCGCTTCGCCGTGCAGCAGCCGGTCGGAAAAGCCGGCTTCGGCCTCCAGCGCATGGCCGAAGGTGTGGCCGAGATTGAGCAGCGCCCGCACCCCGGTCGTCTCGCGCTCGTCGGCGGCGACGATCCGCGCCTTGGCGGCGACCGAATGGGCGATGGCATATTCGCGCGCGGCCGGATCGCCGGCGAGCAGTGCGGCGGCGTTCGCCTCGCACCATTCGAAAAAGGCGAAATCGTCGATCAGGCCGTATTTCACGACCTCGGCATACCCGGCGCGAACCTGACGCAACGGCAGCGTGTCGAGCACTTGCGGGTCGATCRGCACCATGGCTGGCTGGTGGAAGGCGCCGATCAGGTTCTTGCCGGCGCGCGCATTGATCGCGGTTTTGCCGCCGACCGACGAATCGACCTGCGCCAGCAGGGTGGTCGGGATCTGCACGAAGCCGCAGCCGCGCTTCACGATCGCGGTGGCGAAGCCGACCAGGTCGCCGATCACGCCGCCGCCCAAGGCGATGACATGGTCGCCGCGCTCGACACCAAGGTCGAGCAACCGGTCGGTGAGGTGCTCCAGCGTCGCCCAGCTCTTCGATCCTTCGCCGGCCGTCAGTACGATCGCCTCGCTCGCAACACCGGCCGCGGTCAGCGATGCCTGCAGCGTTGCCAGGTGCGGCAGGACATTCTCGTCGGTAACGATCGCCATCGTCCGGCCGCGCGACAGCGGGGCGAGGCGTTCGCCGGACCGTGCCAGTAGTCCGTCCTCGATCACCACCTCATAGCTGCGCGCGCCGAGGGAAACGGTGATGCTTGTCATAAGCGCAGGGCTTTCAGGATCGAGTTCACGGTCGTTTCGTGCGGCGCGTGATGGCTCGCCACACGGATTTGGGCCAGCGCGTAGATGGGATTGCGTACCTTGGCCAGTTCGTCGAGCACCTTGCGCGGGTCGCGATTGCGCAGCAGCGGTCTCGTGTCGCGCCGGCCGACACGGTCGGCCAGCACGGCGGGATTCGCGTCGAGCCAGATCGACAGCGCCTGGTCGAGGATCAGCGCGCGGGTCTCGTCGTTGATGAAGGCGCCGCCGCCGGTGGCGATCACTTTCGGCGTGCCGTCTATCAGCCGGGCGATCACCCGCCGCTCGCCGTCCCGGAAATGCGCTTCGCCGAATCGCTCGAAGATTTCGGTGATGGTCATGCCGGCGGCAGCTTCGATCTCCGAGTCGGCGTCGACGAAGGGCAAGCGCATGCGCGCCGCCAGACGACGGCCCACCGTGGATTTACCGGCACCCATCAGCCCTACAAGGACGATCGGCAGGCCGGTCCAGTCCGGTATTGGGGGATGGCTTTGCAACATGGAGGCGGGGGCTATACAGCGAGCCCGCGTCTCGGGCAAAAGGCGCGCGCAGTAGATTTTCTCACGTCTGTTTAAACGTGTCTGTACAAGGTTCGCTCATGTCCCGTTCGCTGATAGCGCTCATCGTCATCCTGGTCGTCGTGATCGGGGGACTGTTTTTCCTGGCCGGGCGTACGAACGAAAAGCCGCTGACCCGGGTCGAGAAGGTAGTACCGCTTGCGAATCTCTCGAACTAGCGTCGCGCTCGGCGCGATTGCCGCGGTACTTGTCGGCGTGGGGCTTCCCGCGCTGGGGCAGGACAAACCCGAATCGCTGTTGCCGCCCGGCTTCGGCGATCCAGTCGCCGCGCCCGCGCCGACACCCGCACCAGCGCCGGCAAGGCCGTCGGCGCCGACCCAGATCCTGCCGGTAACACCCACACCGGCGGCGGGGTCGGTTGACGGCGTCCTGCCGACGCCCGACGCATCGGCCACGCCTGGCGAGCCGGTGCCGATCGATCCGGCGGTGCTCGCCCGGTACAATATGCCGGAATATGCGCGCCGGTCGCTCGCCTCGGTCGGTCCGGTCGGCCCCGATGGCGGCGGTATCGATCCGCGCGCGTTCGGCGATGCCGACGGACATTATGTCGAAACGCTGATGCGCCGCCTCGACGTGCCGATCGCGTCGCGCTGGCTGTCGATCGCGCTGCGTCGCGGGCTGGTCTCGCGGGTCGATACGCCCCGGGGGATCAACGGTGCCGATTTCGCCGCCGAACGCGCCTGGCTGTTGCTGCGCATGGGCGAATCGGTCGCGGCGCGCGGCGTCGTCCAGAGCGTCGACAGCGAAAATTACACGCCAAAGCTCTATGAGATCGCGATGCAGGCGGCACTAGCGACGGGCGACCCCGGCGCGTTCTGCCCGGTCGCCGATGGCGGCGCGGCGCTCCAGCGCGAGCGCGCCTGGGTGATGGCGCAGGCGATCTGCGCCGGGCTCGCCGGGGAACCGCGCAAGGCTCAGGCACTGATCACCGCCGCGCGCAAATCGGGCGTCGCGGGCGGTATCGACCTGCTGCTCGCGCAGAAGGTGACCGGCGCGGGTGCCAGCGGCCAGCAGGCCGTGACGATCGAATGGGACAGCGTCGATCGCCTGACCGCCTGGCGCTACGGCCTGGCAATGGCGAGCGCGGTGGAGATTCCCGAGCCGCTGTTCGCGACCGTCTCCTCCAACGTTCAGGCGTGGCGGGCTCAGTCCCCCGGCCTGACGGCGCGCATGCGGGTGGCTCCGGCCGAGCAGGCGGCGGTACGCGGCGTGTTCTCGAACGCGGCATTGGTCGATCTCTATGGCACGATCGATGCGGAGGACGATCAGTCGATCGCCGAGAGCGGCATCGCCCGCGACCTGCGTAGTGCCTATACCGCCGGCGACATTCCGGGCCGGCTCGATGCGCTGAAGCAGCTCTGGGACGAACCCAAGACGCCGGAAGGCCGCTACGCCCGCCTGATCCTGACCGCGCGTGCCGCAGTGCGGATACCGGTCGGCTCAGAGGGCGCCGATGCCGACCGGATCGTCGCCTCGATGCTGACCGCCGGAATCGATCGTGGCGCGATGCGCTGGCGGGCCAGCGTGCCGGCTGGTGGCGATGCCTGGGCAATGCTGGCGCTTGCCGATCCGGCCGCCGTCTCGTCGAGCTGGTCGGACGTGAATAGCTATGCCAGCGCGAATGATCCGGGTGGCCTGAAGAAACGCATGTTCTTCGCCGGCATGGCCGGGCTAGGGCGTCTGTCGGCCGACGATGTCGAGCGCGGCGCCCGGTCGCTCGACGTTCAGATCGGCATCGACAATTCCTGGACCCGTGCGCTGGCGCGTGCGGCGCAGGGACGTCAGCAGGGAACGGTGCTGGTTCTGGCCGCGATCGGTATGCAGACCTCGCTATGGCACGGGGTGCCGCCCGAAGCGCTCTACAATATCGTCACCGCCTTGCGCGCGGTGGGGCTGCAGGCGGAGGCACGGATGATCGCCGCCGAGGCCCTGGCGCGGCTTTGACTGTCGCGCCCGGCCCGGGCACCGATCGAGCGCTGATCGAGCGCTTCCTGGAGATGATGGCCGCCGAAGCAGGCGCGGCAAAGAACACCATCGCCGCCTACCGCAGCGATCTCGCCCTCGCGTCGGATTTCCTGGCCGCCGGTCTCGCAGCAGCGTCGGCCGACGATCTCGCCCGCCTGGGTGCCCAGTGGCTAGAGCTGTCGCGCGCCAGCGTCGCGCGCAAATCGGCTGCGCTCCGTCGGTTCTTCGCCTTTCTCGCCGATGAGGGGCATCGTGGCGACGATCCGGGCGCCGCCTTGCCCCGGCCGGGCGCGCAACGGCCCTTGCCCAAGGTGCTCGGGCATGAGGATATCGACCGCTTGTTCGCGGCGATCGCGACGCGCATCGCGCGCGTGCCGCCCGACCCCAATGATCTGCGGCTCTCGGCCCTGGTCGAGCTGCTCTACGGATCGGGCCTGCGCGCGACCGAGCTCGTCTCGCTCCCCCGCAACGCCATCGCGCCCGACCGACCCTATCTGATCCTGCGCGGCAAGGGCGGGCGCGAGCGGCTGGTTCCGATCTCGGATCGCGCCCGTGCCGCCGTGGCAGCCTGGCGTGCGCACGTCGCAACCGACCGGGCCTGGCTCTTCCCGTCGGGCAAGGCGCATCTGTCGCGTGTCCGCCTCTATCAGTTGCTCAAGGCGCTGGCGGCGGAAGCGGGCATCCCGCCAGACCGGGTGAGTCCGCACGTGCTGCGCCATGCCTTCGCCACGCACCTGCTCGCTGGCGGCGCCGACCTGCGCGCATTGCAGTCGATGCTCGGCCATGCCGACATCGCCACGACCGAAATCTATACCCATGTTGACGCCAGCCGATTGGTCGAACTGGTCAACACGCGCCATCCTCTCGTTGACGTGAAGAGGCGCGGGGCCTAACCGACGCGACCGATGGCAAGCTTCCTCGATTTCGAGAAACCGATCGCCGAGCTGCAAAGCCGGATCGATGAACTCCGCGAAACCGCAGCCGATGGCGCGGTCGATATTGATTCGGAGGTCGCGCGGCTTCAGGCCAAGTCCGACAAGCTCCTGCGCGACACCTATTCCAAACTCACGCCGTGGCAGAAGACGCAGGTTGCCCGCCACGGGGAGCGCCCGCACTTCAAGGATTATGTCGCCGGGCTGTTCGACGAGTTCATGCCGCTCGCGGGCGATCGTGCGTTCGGCGACGATCAGGCGATCCTTGGCGGTTTCGCGCGGTTCCGCGGCCGCAAGGTGCTGGTGATAGGCCATGAAAAGGGCGACGACACCGCCAGCCGCCTCCGTCACAATTTCGGCATGGGCAAGCCGGAGGGTTATCGCAAGGCGATCCGCCTGATGCAGCTTGCAGACCGGTTCGGCCTTCCGGTGCTGACCCTGGTCGATACCTCGGGCGCCTTTCCCGGCGTCCAGGCGGAGGAACGCGGCCAGGCCGAGGCCATCGCCCGTTCGACCGAGCAATGCCTTGCACTCGGCGTGCCGCTGATCTCGGCGGTGGTGGGTGAGGGCGGCTCGGGCGGCGCGATCGCGCTTGCGGCGGGCAACAAGGTGCTGATGTTCGAGCATGCGGTTTATTCGGTCATCTCGCCCGAAGGCTGCGCCTCGATCCTCTGGCGTACCGCCGACAAGGCGCCTGAAGCCGCGGAAGCGATGAAGGTGACCGCACAGGATCTGAAGGAACTGGGCGTGATCGACACGATCGTGTCCGAACCGCTCGGCGGCGCACACCGCGACCCGGCGCTTGCCATCTCCAATCTCGGCGACGCTATCGATGGCGCGCTGGCCGAGATGGGCAATCAGGGCCCTGACCAGCTCCGCCGCAGCCGTCGCGAGAAATTCCTGGCGATCGGTCGGCTCTGAAACGCCCACGGAATCGATCGTAGCGCGCTACGTCTTGCCACGACGAGCAAGAAAAAGGGCGGCGGAACCATGGTTCCGCCGCCCGATTTCGTTGACGTGTTTCGGGCTGTGTGCCCGAACTCAGTCTTAGGTGGCGCTCGCCTTCATGTTGGACGAAACGTTCGTGAAGGTGGTCTTGAGCGAGTTACCCAGGCCCTGCATCGCTGCGATCGCTGCGACGGCGATCAGCGCGGCGATCAGGCCGTACTCGATTGCGGTTGCGCCCTTGCTGTTCTTGACGAATTTGCGGAAAGATTTCATGATTCCGGTCTCCAATGGTCTAAAGCTTCAGTACCCGGCCGATCCGGGAGGACCGGAGCAGCAAGGCCGTGTTTAGGATCGGTAGGTTGAGAAAAGTTTAAGCCGAAAGGCCGATTCTGAGGAACCAATCAACCGTTCGAACGTGTCGCCGTATCGATTTTCGTGTTCACGTTGGTCCACATACCCGTGGTGCTGTTGGCGACCTCGATGAACGATGCGATCATGGTGATGACGACCAGGGCGGCGATCAGGCCATATTCGATCGCCGTGCCGCCCTTGCGGTCCCTCATCAGCTTCCTGATCATGTCGAACAGCATCAAGGGTTTGTCCCGGCCCGAAAACGTTGCCGAATTCTAACCCTGGAGCGTTAATGAATGCCGAATATGGCCGAACCCGCAGCCTCGGCGATTTCCCTGGTGGTCGCCGTCGCACTGCTCGACCGTGAAGGCAGGCTGCTCGTGCAGCGCCGTCCGGAAGGAAAGTCGATGGCCGGGTTGTGGGAGTTCCCGGGCGGCAAGGTCGAGCCCGGCGAGACCCCCGAGGTGGCCCTTGTCCGCGAGCTTGCCGAGGAACTCGGCGTCAAGGTGAACCCGGCGGACCTGCAGGCCGCCACCTTTGCCAGCGAACCACTCGCCGGCCGTCATCTGCTGCTCTTGCTCTATATCTGCCGGATATGGGAAGGCACGCCGTGCGCGCTCCATGCGGAAAAGCTCCTCTGGTGCGCGCCCGACCATCTCTACAATCTGGAGATGCCGCCGGCCGACCTGCCGCTGATCCCGCAGCTCGAGGCGTTGATCTGACGTTAAGTGCTCAGACCTGATCGTGACCATGGCATTCGAGGAATTGGAATGAAACGCGGATTTTTCGGTAGCCTGCTGCACGATCTCGAAGCGCCGATCGAGGCGCGGGGGCTCGGCACCGGCTGGTTCGCCGGCTTCTTCGCCCTCGTCTGTGCGATTGCCGGGCTGTGCTTCGTCGCTGCGCTGCGCTGGCCGGAATGGTTCGGCATGCCGCAGCTTGGCGTTGTACGAGACCTCGCCGGCTTTCGCATCGCCGTCCATGCAACGCTGCTGGCGGCCTATGGCCTTGCTTTGCTCAGCCTGTTGCTGCGGCCGCGCAAGGCGCTCGGCGCGGCGGCCCTGGTCATTGCGCTCGCCGCCACGCTGCTAGGCGGGGCGGCGGTGCAGCCAAGCGAAAGCCACGCTTGGGGCATCTTCTTCGGTATCGATTTTTTCGCGCTGAACATGATCGCGACCGGCCTGATGTTCGCCCCGATCGAGCGCATCTTTCCGCACCGGGCATCGCAGCGCCTGTTTCGCACCGAATGGCGCGAGGACCTGTTCTACTATCTCGTCAGCTCGATGCTGGTGCAGCTCATCACCTTCCTCGCGCTCGCACCGTCCACTTTCATCATGGCGTCGAGCACTGGCTTTGGCAGCTTCCGCGCGATGGTCGCGAGCCAACCCTGGTTGCTCCAGTTCGTCGAAGCGATGTTCCTGACCGATCTGACGCAATATTGGTTCCACCGCGCCTTCCACCGCTGGCCGCTCCTGTGGGGCTTCCACGCGGTGCATCACTCCGCCAAGTCGATGGACTGGCTCGCCGGATCGCGCATGCATTTCGTCGAAGTCGTGCTCCTGCGCGGCGTTACCTCGCTGCCGCTGCTGACGCTCGGCTTCGCGCCTTCGGTGATGCAGGCCTATGTCGCGATGGTCTATATCTACGCCTCGCTCGTGCACGCGAACCTGCGCGGCAATTTCGAGCTACTCGGCAAATTCCTTGTCATCCCGCGCTTCCACCACTGGCATCACGGCATCGAGGAGGTCGCGATCGACAAGAATTTCGCGATCCATTTCCCCTGGCTCGACCGGCTCTTCGGCACGCATTACCTGCCACCCGGCGAATGGCCGAGCGGCTATGGCGTCGCCGAGGAAGTGCCCCGGGGCTATCGCGCCCAGTTCGCCTATCCCTTCCGCCGTCGCGGTTGAGCGCCGCGTGCTGTTCATAGGTCGGTAAGGGCTGCCAGCCTGATACGGGCCGATCATGCGAAAGGCGCTGGAAGGACGCACGTGACCCGTGCGCTTCCGCGGGGGATTTCCTATAACCCTGCGCTTAGTTCCCTGATCTCGTGGTTCAGGATCCGGTCGTTATCGGCATAGTCCACCGGGCAATCGATCAGATGCACCCCCGGCATGGCCAGCGTATGGCTGAGCAACGCCGGCAGCTGCGCCGCGCTCTCCACCCGGTGCCCAAACGCGCCATAGGCCTCGGCATATTTGACGAAGTCCGGGTTGCCATAGGTCAGGCCGAAATCGGCAAACCCCATATTGGCCTGTTTCCAGCGGATCATGCCGTAGCTGCCGTCGTTGAGGATCAGCACGGTCAGGTCGAGCTTCAGCCGGACCGCCGTCTCCATCTCCTGGCTGTTCATCATGAACCCGCCATCGCCGCAGATCGCCATCACCTTGCGCCCGGGATAGAGCATTGCCGACGCCATGGCGGAGGGCAGGCCGGCACCCATCGTGGCCAGCGCATTGTCGAGCAGCACGGTGTTCTGCTTGCGCGCCGGATAGTTGCGGGCGAACCAGATCTTGTAGATGCCGTTGTCGAGCGCGATGATCCCGTCGCTTGGCATCGCCGCCCGCACCGCGCGCACCAGGCTCGGCGGAAAGATCGGGAAACGCTCGTCCCCTTCGAGCGAAGCGGTATGCGCCACCTCGGCTGCCCGCGCCGCGTGCATCGCCTCGAAGGACCAGCCGGCCGAGGGCACGATATCCTCCTTCATCTGCCAGATTGCGTTGGCGATATCGCCCAGCACCTCGATCTGCGGGAAATAGACCGGGTCGACTTCGGCCGACCGGCTGGAGACGTGGATCACCTCCGTCCCGCCCGCCTTCATGAAGAAGGGCGGCTTTTCGATCACGTCATGGCCGATATTCACGATCAGGTCGGCCGCCTCGATCGAGCGATGGACGAAGTCGCCGGCGGAAAGCGCCGCACAGCCGAGAAATTTCGGGTGGGTCTCGTCGATCACCCCCTTGCCGAGTTGGGTCGTGACGAAGGGGATGTTCGTCTTCTCGACGAACTGGAGCAGCATCCGTCCGGTCAGCTTGCGGTTCGCGCCCGCACCGATCACCAGCAAGGGCGACCTGGCCTGTTCGAGTCGTTCGACGGCGGCGCGCACTGCCTTTGGATCGGCCGAAGGCCGGCGGGACAGGCTCGCCTTGATCGGGCGGCTCTCGGTCGTCTCCTCGGCGACATCTTCCGGGAATTCGAGATGAGTCGCGCCCGGTTTCTCTTCCTCGGCCAGGCGGAAGCTCTCGCGCACCCGGCTCGGGATATTGTCGGCGCTGGCGAGCTGATGGGTGTATTTGGTGATCGGCCCCATCATCGCGACAACGTCGAGGATCTGGAACCGGCCCTGCTTGGATTTCTTGATCGGCTTCTGCCCGGTGATCATCAGGATCGGCATGCCGCCAAGCGTTGCATACGCCGCCGCGGTGACGAGGTTGGTCGCACCGGGCCCCAGCGTCGCCAGGCACACGCCCGTCTTGCCGGTGTGCCGCCCATAGGTCGCCGCCATGAAGCCGGCGCCCTGTTCGTGTCGGGTCAGCACCAGCTTGATCGGGGAACGCGACAGGCTGTCGAGGAAGTCGAGATTCTCCTCCCCCGGCACGCCGAACACATAGTCGACGCCTTCTTCCTCGAGGCATTTCACGAAAAGGTCGGAGGCTTTCATGGATCGTTCCTCCTGGCTGCGTCTCGGACGAAACGACTTGTGCCGCGACTCCGCGGACGGCGGGCGCTTTCGAAATAATATATTCTTTTGCCGTTAGAAAGTAGCGGTGCGGAGCGGCCGACGCCGATCGAGATCCGATCAAGGGTCAGACCTCCCCCGCCAACAAAGCGTTGGAAGGGGTGCATATTTCAAATGAGTGGAGGCCCGACCGGGAATCGAACCCGGGTGCAAGGATTTGCAGTCCTCTGCGTCACCACTCCGCCATCGGGCCAGAGGCGGGCGCAGATGCTTTCTTTTTGTCGCGCGGTCAACAGTGCTTGGCCATGCTTGGTCGATTTACCATCATGCCCTGGGAATGGCGCCGATCTCGCTTGACGCGGGTCGGGTGGGCACTCGATGATCGCGGCATGTTCTCGATTTTCCTGACGCCGGACTATTTTCCCTTTGCTGTCACGTTCGTCGTCATGCTCGGAATCGGCCTGATCGAGGCAGTCGGACTCGGAATCGGCCATCTCGATCTCCATCCGGGCATCGATGGGCACGGCGATATCGGCGATGTGCACGGTGTGCTCGACTGGCTCGGGCTGGGCGGCGGGATGCCGCTGCTGATTTGGCTTACGTCGCTGCTTTGCTGTTTCACGATTGCCGGCGTCGCCATTCAGCAGATCGCGACGGGTGCCGTCGGCGCACCATTGCATTGGGGTATCGCCTCGGCTGGCGCTCTCGCAGTCGGCGGTATCGCCAATATATTCGTCGCGAACGGCCTGGCGCGGATCATGCCGGGCTATGAATCGACCGTCATCGATACCGATGATCTTGTCCGTCGTCGCGGCACCATTTTGGAGGGCACCGCACGGCGCGGCTTGCCGGCTCGGGCAAGGGTCGTCGATCAATATGGCCAGGCTCATTATGTCATGGTCGAGCCGCATGACGATGCGGATGCCATCGCCCAGGGCGAAACTGTCCTGCTCGTGCGCCGGGAAGGCGTAATTTTCTACGCAGTGCCGGAAAGCCATCCGACCCTGCGCTCGCTGTCATAATCAAAACCGTCCTTTAGGAGACTCCTGTGCCCGCCTCCCTGCTGACCATCCTCATCTATGCGGGCATCGCCATTGTCGGCCTGATCGTGATCATGCTGACGCTGACCCGCCTCTATCGCCGCGCCACCAAGGATGTGGCGCTGATCCGCACCGGTTTCGGCGGCGAGAAGGTCGTGCTCAACGGCGGTGTCCTGGTCTTCCCGGTCCTGCACGAACTGATGCAGGTCCGCCTCACCACGGTGAAGCTTGAGGTTTCGCGCCTCAACAAGGACGCGCTGATCACCATGGACAAGCTGCGCGTCGACGTGGTCGGCCTGTTCCACATCAAGGTGAAGCCCGACGCGCAGTCGATCGCCGCCGCCGCCCAGACACTCGGCGAATCGGTCAACAGCCCGGACGCGGTGAAGTCGCTGCTCGACGGCAAGCTGGTCTCGGCGCTGCGCTCGGTCGCCGCGACGATGACGATGGAGCATCTCCACGCCAATCGCGCCGACTTCATCCAGAAGGTGCAGGAAGCGCTGATGACCGATCTGGACATGAACGGCTTCCAGCTCGAATCGGTCTCGATCACCCATTTCGACCAGACCGCGTTCGAGCATTTCAACGAGAACAACGCCTTCGACGCCGAGGGCCTGACCGTGCTCACGCGGACGATCGAGGAGCGCAAGAAAATCCGCAACGACATCGTCGCGACCAACCGGGTCGAGATTGAGCAGCGCAACCTCGATGCCAACAACCAGTCGCTCGAAATCGCCCAGGCAGCCGAACAGGCCCGTCTGACCCAGGAGCAGACGCTCGCCGCCCGTCGCGCCGAACAGGCGACGGCGATCGCGACGGCCGAAGCCGAGCAGACCCGTCTCGCCGAGATCGCCCGCATCACTGCCGAGCAGGCACAGACGGTCGCCCAGACCGAGGCCGACAAGATCATCCAGACCGCGACCATCGTGCGGGACGGCGCGGTGCAGACGGCGACGATCGAGCGCGACCGCAATATCGAACTGGCCCGCATCACCACCGCGGTGCAGACCGCCCAAAAGTCGGAAGAAGAATCGACCGCCACCGCCGCCGCCAACGAGGCGCGCGCTCATGCCGTCCGAGCCGAGGAAAGTGTCGCCACGGCCAAGGCGACCGAAATCGCCAATCGTACCAAGAATGTCGCGGTCATCGCGGCGACCCAGAAGGCAGAGGAAGAGGCGGTCCAGATCACCGTCGCCGCCCGCGCCGAACGGGAAGCCGCCGAAGCGCGCGCCATCGCGCTCCGCACAGAGGCGCAGGCCGATGCCGACGCCGAAAAGGCGCGCGCCGAGGGCCGCGAGGCAGCGTTCAAGGTCGACGCAGCCGGCCAGACGGCGATCAACGAGGCGACCAACGTCCTGAACGACGCGCAGACCGCGCTGCTGATCCGCAAGGCGATGCTGGAGGCATTGCCGGCGATCATCACCGCGGCGAGCAAGCCGATGGAGCAGATCGACAAGATCAGCATCCTCGATGCGCGCGGCCTGCACGGCAATGCCGGCGGCGGCGACGGCGGGGAAGGGGGCGGCAACCTTGCCGACGCCGCGGTCGCGGCTGCGATGCGCTACCGCGTCGGCGGCCCGCTGATCGACGCGCTGATGGCGGAACTCGGCATGGGCGGTGGCACGCTCAACGGCCTGCTCGGTGGCGCGGCGCCGGTGCCGGTTACGGTCACCGAAAAGGGCGATCCGTCCGAAAAATGATGTCTGCGTAGCGCGGAGAGCAATATGCTCTCCGCGCCCGCCCATGATGCGGCATTCGCGCGGCTGATTCACAATTCAGGTCCGCCCGCGCAACCTGCCATCATGGCACGCCCCTCGCTCTACAAACCCGAATTCGCCCGCCAGGCTGGCATGCTCTGCCGCCTTGGTGCCGATTATCAGGAACTGGCCCAGGTCTTTCGGGTCAGTCAGGCGACGATCTATCGCTGGCTGGAGCAGCGCACGGATTTCGCCGCTGCGACGGCGCACGGCCGGGCACGGTATGAGAGCCCGGTCGACCGCTCCCGGTATCAGCGCGCCATCGGCGGCGACTATATCGTCGAACGCGTGTTCCATTTTCGAGGCAGGGAGCCGGTCGTCGCCCGATATCGTCGCCGTATCCTCGCCGATCCGAAAGCCGCCCTGTGCTGGCTTCGCGCCCGCCGTCCCGAAGAATGGCGGATCGGCTATCGTGCGCACCTCAAGGGGAGCGGGCAAGTCTCATCGTCGGATCTGGTCAGAAGGCGCGTCGATGCCCCATGTAATGAATCAACGAATGAGCCGATCCGTCCGAATCGCCAAGGCCTCAAAAGCGATTCTCATAACCCGAGGGCGGTGAATATGGTCGAGACCCACCTGCCTGCCCCGACATTGCTGCCAGGTGATAGCGCCAAAGCTCGCAGGGTCGATTGGATAGTGCGGAATACTGTCCCGCGACGTTCATCCGCCGTCGAATCCGGATGGTACGTAGGGTCGCAAAATAGAATTTCGACTTTGCGTATTACTTGCCGGGAGCCACTTCTTCTTGGGGTAGGGCAGGATCTCTTCACCAGCCTGCGTCTTTTCGCGACCGCGGGTCTACCGCCCCCCCGAATCCCCGCCATCCTCCGGGCCAAGCAAATGGATTGCGAAGTCGTCCTTCACCATCCGCCGCCCGCAGCCGCGGCACACACTTTCGCGTCGTCCATCGACGAGGCGGGAATGCCTGCTCGACCGGACATGGTGCCCGGTCGTACACCGGAGGAGTTGCCAAAGGTTCATCGAGAGTCTCCTATTCGCCGACTCAGCGATATATTTACGCCGCATAGCACAACGAACCATAATATGGCATTGACGCTTGCATGAATTCTTAGCCCAATTTGGACATTCGTCTTGTCGTGGCGTCGCAGCATCGCTTTGATAATATCGCTGCGGCTGCGCTTGGCGCGAGGGCAAGCGCGCGATACAAGCCGCGCAGCGACAACATGTGTATTGCATGACTAAAACAGTTGTGCGACAGGGTGACCCGATGGAAATGACCGCAACCGATTCCGCTCGCTTCGAGGCGATGCGCCACGCCATGGTGGCAAGCCAGCTGCGCACCAACGCGGTCAGCGATCCGCGTATCGTGACGGTGATGGCGCGTGTGCCTCGCGAGGCTTTCCTGCCGGCCGGGGTGCGCGAGATCGCCTATCGCGATACCGCCGTGCCGCTCGGCCGAGCGCGCCTGCAGAATGTGCCGATCGCGACCGGCCGTCTGTTGACCGAGGCCTATCTGCTGCCGTCCGACAGGGTGCTGCTGATCGGCGCCGCAGGCGGCTACACCGCCGCCGTGCTCTCCGAACTCGTTGCCGGGGTCGTCGCTGTCGAAAGCGATCCGGAACTCGCCGCCCAGGCACGCGAGGCGCTGGCCGGCTATACCAATGTCACGCTCGTCGAAGGACCGCTCGAGGCCGGTCACGATGCGGGCGGCCCCTATGACGTGCTGGTGATCGACGGGGCGGTCGAGCATGTGCCCGAGGCGCTGGTGGCTCAGGTCGCTGCCGGCGGTCGTGTCGTCACCGGCATCGCGGACCGTGTCGTGACCCGGCTCGCATCCGGCCGCAAGTCGGGTGGCGGTTTCGGCCTGCTCGACTTCGCCGATATCGACTGCGTTCCCTTGCCGGGGTTCGCCCGGCCCAAGACGTTCACCTTCTGAAAGATGCCGCGACCTATGCGACGGATCCAACTGCTAACCGGTGTTGCGGTGATGCTGACAACGACGGCACCGGCGACGGCGGAGACGCTGCGTGAGGCGCTGGTCAAGGCGTACAACACGAATCCGACGCTCGCGGCGCAGCGCGCCAATGTCCGCGCGATCGACGAGAATGTGCCGATCGCCCGGTCGCAGGGGTTGCCGGGCGTCAATCTGAATAGCGGCTATACCGAGAACCTGGTCAAGGCCGCGAACAGCTTCGTCGCGCCCAATCGCCAGGTGACTGGCCAGGCCCAGATCAGCGTTCCGATCTTCAGTGGCGGGGCCGTCAAGAATTCGGTGCGTGCAGCCGAAACCCGCGTCGAGGCTGGCCGCCTTAGCCTGCGCGGTACCGAGGCCGATCTCTTCACCAATGTCGTCGGCGCCTATATGGACGTCATCCGCGATGAGGCGATCGTCTCGCTCAACGAGCAGAATGTGAAAGTGCTCGACGTCAATCTGCAGGCGTCGAAGGACCGGTTCCAGGTCGGCGACCTGACTCGCACCGACGTCGCCCAGTCCGATGCACGCCTCGCGGTCGCCCGCAGCCAGCTCCAGACGGCTCAGGCGCGCCTGATTTCCAGCCGTGAAAGCTATATCCGGCTGGTCGGCACGGCGCCCGGCAATCTAGACGTGCCGCCGGCGCTGCCCAATCTCCCTGGCGATCCGGATAATGCGGTCCAGGTCGCGATCGACAATAATCCCGTGCTGCTCGCCGCGCAGAAGAATCGCGATGCAAGCAAGTACGACATCGACGTTGCGCGCGCGAACCGCTTGCCGCGGCTCAACGTCAATGTCGGCGGCAATTACTATAACTATCTCGGCTCGCTTGGCTCGGGCACAGGCGTCGCCGTCGGTCAGTCGGGTACCGCAGCCACGGCTGGTATCGGCCTGACCGTGCCGTTGTACCAGGGCGGTCTGCCGGCAGCGCAGATCCGTCAGGCGCAGGAGCGCCGGGCCCAGGCGGCCGAGCAGGTCACGGAGACCGAGCGTGGCGTGATCGCCCAGGCCCGTTCGGCCTATGCGGTGTGGAAATCCTCGCTGGAGGTGATCGCTTCGTCCGAGACCGCCGTGAACGCCAACCGGCTGTCGCTCGAAGGTGTCCGCGCCGAGAACAGCGTCGGCAACCGCACCATCCTCGACATCCTCAACGCCGAGCAGGAACTGCTCAACTCGCAGGTCACGCTCGTGACGGCCCGGCGCGACGCCTATGTCGCGGGCTTCGCTCTGCTCGCGGCGATGGGTGAGGCGGAGGCCAAGGATCTTGGGCTCGATGGCGGTCCGCTCTACGATCCGATCGCGCACTACAAGGGCGTGCGCGGCAAGATCTGGGACTGGAGCTCGCAGCGTGATCCGGCGCAGACCAGCACCAGCACCGCCAGCACGCCGGCGCAGGGCTCGGTCGTCACCCGGCCGCTCGACCCGATCCTCGACGCCCCGGTAGAACCCGCAGTTGACACGACTGCCCCGAATCCCGCAGGTGTGAGGAAGTAAGGGCTGCTGACGAGTGGTCTTCGTACACGAGGTTCGTTCGATGGGGGATATCAGCGCGGAGCCTTCGATGGAGGACATCCTCTCATCGATCAAACGCATCATTGCCGAAGAGGGCGAGACGGCGACCGCAAACCGCACCCGCCGCGCGGCGCGCACCACCACGGCGTCGCGGATCGATCCGGCTTCGTTCGGGCATGACGAGATCCTGGAACTCAGCGATCCGATGCGGTCCGTCGAGGAGGAGCCGTCGATGGACGACGACGACTATGAGGAACCGGTGGTCCGTTCGCCCGTTGTCCCAGCGTCGATGGCACCTCCTCCGAAGAACCCCTCCATGTCTCCGGCCCCCGCGCCTGTCGTCCCGGCCGACCCGATCCTGTCGCACCGCGCCGCCGAGGCGAGCCGCGGCTCACTCGACGCACTGTCGCGCATGATCGTGAAGCCCGAAGTGCAGGGCAGCGATTCGCTCGAAGGCATGGTCCGCGAGATGCTTCGTCCGATGTTGCGCGACTGGCTCGACGCCAATCTCCCTGCGATGGTCGAGACGATGGTCTCGCGGGAAATCGCCCGGATTACCGGCTCTCGGTGATTCAACAGGATCGACGGAAGCCCTAAATCGGCGACGATGAACCCGTCGCCCGATTGCCCGGCACGCGCCCTTCTGCTCTATCGGCAGGCATGAAAATGTTCGTCTCAGCGAGTATCCTCGCACTTACCGCCGCCGCTGTTCCGGCTCAGGCCCGCCAGCTCACCATCGACGACGTAACCATGCTCTCGCGCGTCGGCTCGCCCACCGTATCGAAGGACGGCCATTGGCTCGTCTGGCAGCAGCGCGAGACCGATCTCGCCGCCGATCGCGGCCGCTTCGACCTGTGGCGTCTCGACCTGACGAACAAGGGCGCTGCGCCAGAACAGCTCGCCGCCGAAGCTGACGTCAACGAAACCAGCCCGCAATTTTCGCCCGACGGCAGTTACGTCTATTTCCAGTCGGACAAGGGCGGTGACGACGCCGTCTGGGTCGTCGCGGTCACCGGCGGCGCGCCGAAGAAGGTGACGAGCTTTACCGGCGGCTTCAGCGGCTTCAAGGTCGCGCCGACCGGCGACAAGCTGCTTGTCTGGGCCGATCGCCGCCCCGGCGCGCCGAGCCTAGAGCCGGCGATGGTCAAGAAGGATCCGAACGCCGGCGCCGGCCGCACCTATGACCAGCTCTTTGTGCGCCATTGGGACAGCTGGGCCGACGGCACCCGCTCGCAGCTCTTTGTCCTGCCGCTGACCGCCGAGGGTGCGACCGGCAACGGCATCGCGATCGAGGGAAAACTGGTCGGCGACAGCCCATCCAAGCCGATGGGCGGCGGCGAAGAGGTGGACTGGTCCGCCGATGGCAAGACCGTGTTCTTCGCCCTGCGCGAGGCGGGCCGGATCGAATCGACCTCGACCAATCTCGATATCTTCGCGGCGCCCGCCGACGGCTCGGCTGCGCCGACCAACCTGACGCCCGACAACGACGGGATGGACAATCTTCCGACGGCCTCGCCCGACGGCAAATGGCTGGCCTATTTCTCGATGAAGCGCCCCGGCTACGAAGCCGATCGCCAGGTGCTGATGCTGCGCGATCTCGCGACCGGCCAGGTCCGCGCGCTGACGGAGGCCTGGGACCGGTCGGTCGCCTCGATCGTCTGGTCGGCCAATGGCAAGACCATCTACGTTACCGCCGACGACACGCAGGAAACCCCGGCCTTCGCGGTCGATGTTACCAGCGGCAAGGTCACGCGGCTGACTCAGGAAGGGCATGTGTCCTCGATCAACGTCACGCCCAAGGGGTTGGTGCTGGCGATGAACAGCCTGACCGCGCCGGACGATTTCTACCTGCTCTCGGGCAAGAAGACCGAGCGCCTGACCTCCGTCAACGCGACGAAGCTCGCGGGCATCGAGATGCCGACGGTCACACGCTTCAGCTTCACGGGCGCGAACAGCGATACTGTCTGGGGGTATGCCGTGAAGCCCGCTGGCCTCGCCGAAGGCACCAGGCTGCCCGTCGCCTATATGGTCCATGGCGGCCCGCAGGGATCGAGCAACAACAGCTGGTCCTATCGCTGGAACCCGGCCGTGTTCGCCGGTGCAGGCTATGGTCTGGTCGCGGTCGATTTCCACGGCTCGACCGGCTACGGCCAGTCCTTCAGCGACGCGATCCGCAACAACTGGGGCGGCTGGCCGCTTGAGGATCTGCAAAAGGGCCTCGATGCAGCGACGACCAAGTTCACTTGGCTCGACGGCGGCAATGCCTGCGCGCTCGGTGCTTCCTATGGCGGCTATATGATGAACTGGATCGAGGGCAAATGGCCCGACCGGTTCAAGTGCATCGTCCAGCATGACGGCGTGTTCGACGCCCGGGCCATGGCGTACGAGACCGAGGAGCTTTGGTTCGACGAGTGGGAACATGGCGGCAAAACCTATTACGAGGATCCCGCCGCGTTCGAGAAATGGAACCCGGTCAATTTCGTCGACAAGTGGAAGACTCCGATGCTGGTCATCACCGGCGAGAAGGATTTCCGCATCCCCTATACTCAGGGACTCGCTGCCTTCACCGCGCTCCAGCGCCGCGACATCCCGTCGCGCCTGCTGGTCAACCCGAACGAGAACCACTGGGTGCTGAAGCCGAAGAACAGCCGCCAATGGTATCGTGAGGTCCTTGGCTGGATGGACAAGTGGACCGGTAAGGCAGGCAACTGACACGATCCGTCACCCCGGACACGTTCCGGGGTGACGATACGGAGAACAGGGTGGCGTTTCTCGCCCCACCAAGGCTAGAGGCGTCCCATCATGACCGAGCTCCCGAAAACCTTCGACCCCGCCGAAATCGAATCCCGCTGGTACGCCCATTGGGAAGGCGAGGGCCTGTTCCATCCCGACCGTCCGGGCGCCGAGCCCTGGACGATCGTCAACCCGCCGCCGAACGTGACGGGGTCGCTGCACATCGGTCATGCGCTCGACAACACGCTTCAGGACGTGCTGGTCCGCCATGCCCGCCTCAAGGGCAAGGACGCGCTATGGGTGGTCGGCACCGACCATGCCGGGATCGCGACCCAGATGGTGGTCGAGCGCCGCATGGCCCAGCAACAGCAGAAGCGCACCGATTTCACCCGCGACGAGTTCGTGGCGAAGGTCTGGGAGTGGAAGGCAGAAAGCGGCGGCGAGATCACGCAGCAGCTGCGCCGGCTCGGCTGCTCGATGGACTGGGCCAACGAACGCTTCACGATGGACGAGGGCTTCTCGAAAGCCGTCCTGAAGGTGTTCGTCGACCTCTATAATCAGGGGCTCATCTATCGCGACAAGCGCCTGGTGAACTGGGATCCGGGCCTCGGCACCGCGATCAGCGATCTCGAAGTCGAGACCAGGGAAGTCAAAGGCAGCTTCTGGCAGATCCGCTATCCACTGGCGGACGGCTCGGGCTCGATCACCGTCGCGACGACGCGGCCCGAAACGATGCTCGCCGACATGGCTGTTGCGGTCCATCCCGATGACGAGCGCTACAAGGCGATGATCGGCAAGCATGTGAGGCTGCCGATCACCGGTCGCCTGATCCCCGTGATCGCGGACGAGCATGCCGACCCGGCGCTGGGCACCGGCGCGGTGAAGATCACGCCGGGACACGACTTCAACGACTTCGAGGTGGGCAAGCGCGCCGGGTTCAAGGCGGGCGACATGCTCAACATGCTCGACGCCAAGGCGCAGGTCAGCCAGACCGCGGACGAATTGATCCCGAACGATCTGCTCGGCATCGACCGGTTCTGGGCACGCAAGCAGGTGGTCGAACTGCTCAAGCAGGGCGGCTTCCTTGTCCCCTTCATCGACAAGGAGGGTGTCGAGCACGACGCCGAACCGCGCACGATCCAGACGCCCTATGGTGACCGCTCGGGCGAGGTGATCGAACCCTGGCTGACCGACCAATGGTATGTCGATGCCGAGACGCTGGCCAGGCCGGCGGTCGAGGCGGTGAAGACCGGCGCGGTCAAGGTCGTGCCCAAGACCTGGGAAAAAACCTATTTCAACTGGATGGAGAACATCCAGCCCTGGTGCGTGTCGCGCCAGCTATGGTGGGGGCATCGCATCCCGGCATGGTTCGCCGAAGACGGCCGCATCTTCGTCGCCATGGATGAGGCCGGCGCGCAGGCACAGGCAGGTGAGGGCGTCGAATTGCGCCAGGACAGCGACGTGCTCGATACCTGGTTCTCCTCCGCGCTCTGGCCCTTCGCCACGATGGGGTGGCCCGAGGACGGCAACCCCACGCTGCACGGTCGCTATCCGAACGACGTGCTGATCTCCGGCTTCGACATCCTGTTCTTCTGGGATGCGCGCATGATGATGCAGGGCATGCACTTCATGAAGGATGTGCCGTTCCGCACGCTCTACCTGCACGGCCTTGTCCGCGCGGCGGACGGGCAGAAGATGTCCAAGTCCAAGGGCAATGTCGTCAACCCGCTCGGGCTGATCGACAAATATGGCGCGGATGCGCTGCGCTTCTTCATGGCGGCGATGGAAAGTCAGGGCCGCGACATCAAGATGGATGAGAAGCGGGTCGAGGGCTATCGCAACTTCGCGACCAAGCTGTGGAACGCTGCCCGCTTCTGCCAGTCCAACGGCATCGGCGCGAGCGCGACGCTGGAAGCGCCCGAGGCGGCGCTGGCGGTCAATCGCTGGATCATCGCCGAGACGATTCAGGCCGTGCAGGCGGTCGATCTCGCGCTGGCCGACTACCGCTTCGATGGCGCCGCCAACGCGGTCTACCAATTCGTCTGGAGCCGCTTCTGCGATTGGTATCTCGAACTGATCAAGCCGCTGCTCGGCAATGCCGAGGGCCCGGCGACCGGTCCCGAAGCCGACGAGACACGCAAGGTCGCGGGCTGGGTGCTCGACCAGATGCTGGTCCTGCTCCACCCGTTCATGCCGTTCATTACCGAGGAACTGTGGCACGCCATGGGACCGCGCGAGAACGACATCATTATCGCCAAATGGCCGATGGCCGATGCCCGCTCGATCGATCCCGAGGCGAGCAGGGAAATCGACTGGCTGATCCGCCTCGTCGGAGAAGTCCGCGCGGCCCGTAATGAGCTGAATGTCTCTCCCGGCGTCCGCATGCCTTTCCACGTCCGCGACGCCGACGCCGCGACACTTGCCCGGCTGGACCGCCAGGCGCCTGCCATCGCCCGGCTGGCCCGGATCGATCGGGCCGAGGGCGAAGCGCCTGCAACCGGTGCCGTCCAGGTCGTGATCGACGAGGCGACCTTCGTGCTCCCGCTCGAGGGCGTGATCGATCTCGACGCAGAACGCGCGCGCCTGACCAAGGCGATCGAGGCCGCCGCCAAGGAGCGCGACGGTCTCGCTGGCCGTCTCGGCAATGCGAGCTTCGTCGAAAGGGCCAAGCCGGAAGCGGTCGAAAAGGCCCGCGCCGATCACGCGGAGAAGTCGGCCGAGGCTGAACGCCTGGCCGCGGCGCTGTCGCGGCTGGGATGAGCCACCCCAGCCAACCTGTCACCCCGGACTTGTTCCGGGGTCCATCGGCCCGCACGTGCTACCGTTGTTGCGTTCGCGGAACCATGGATGCCGGAGCAAACCCGGCATGACGGGGAAGGGCCCAACCCGCCCGGGCCAGCGCGATCTGACGGTCGGGCCGATCGCATCGACCCTGCTCGCCTTCGCGCTGCCGACACTCGGATCTAATATCCTCCAGTCGCTCAACGGATCGATCAACTCGATCTGGGTCGGGCGCTTCCTCGGCGAAAGCGCGCTGGCGGCGACGTCGAACGCCAACATCATCATGTTCCTGATGTTCTCCGCCGTGTTCGGCTTCGGCATGGCGGCAACGATCCTGATCGGCCAGTCGGTCGGACGCCACGATATCGACGCGGCTCGGCGCGCCTTCGGATCGACGGTCGGCCTTGTGGTCGGTGCCGCGGTGCTGATCTCGATCCTCGGCTGGCTGTTCACTCCGCAGATTCTTCGCCTGCTCGCCACGCCGGGCGAGGCGCAGAACATGGCACGCGACTATCTGCGCGTTATCTTCCTCGGCCTGCCTTTCTCGATGCTCGGCGTGCTCATCCAGATGAGCCTGCGCGGCACCGGCGATTCGCTGACGCCCCTGTGGTTCATGCTGCTCAGCGTGCTGATCGACAGCAGCTTCAATCCGCTGCTGATCGAAGGGATCGGGCCATTCCCGCGCATGGGCATCGCCGGATCGGCGACCGCGACCCTGCTGGCCGGCATCGTCTCTTCGGCCGGGCTCCTCTTCTATGTCTACTGGCGCGATCTGCCGATCCGGTTGCGCGGTGCCGAGCTTCGTTATCTGATCCCCGAGGCGGCGCTGGTGAAGACGATCGTCGCCAAGGGCCTGCCGATGGGCGCGCAGATGCTGGTAATGTCGACCGCCGGACTCACCATGGTCGGGCTGGTCAACCGGCTCGGCGTCGAAACCGCGGCCGCCTATGCCGTTTCGCAACAACTCTGGACCTATATCCAGATGCCGGCGATGGCGATCGGCGTTGCCGTCAGCAGCATGGCCGCGCAGAACATCGGTGCCGGCAAATGGGAACGGGTGAACGCGATCACCCGGGCGGGAATCATCTTCAATACCGCCATCACCCTTGCGGTGATCCTCGCCATCATCCTCTTCGATCGTCAGGTGATGGCGCTCTTCGTGGGCAGCGAAAGCCCGGCAATCCCGATCGCGCGACATATCCAGCTCATCGCGAGCTGGACCTTCGTCATGTTCGGCGCGACCATGGTGCTGTTCTCCACGGTGCGCGCCAATGGCGCCACCGTGGCGCCGCTGATCATCCTGGCGATCGCCTTTTATCCGGTTCGCATCGGCTTCGCGCTCATCGGCCCACGGTTCATCGGTCAGGACGCCTTGTGGTATTCCTTTCCGCTAGGCTCGCTCGTCTCGCTGTCGCTTGCGATCCTTTATTATCGCGGCGGCCATTGGCGCGAACAGGTGCTGGTCGTGCCGCCGGAGCCGGAAGAGGCCGAGGAGCACGCCCATGCGGCGGGCGAACCGGCCGGTCGGCAGCATCCGACGGGCTGAAGGCAACGCCAGATGGAAACGTCAGCGACTCTGCCGACCTAAAACTTGCCTGGTGCGTGCGCCGATTCAATCACTGGTAACCGCGCGTTACCCAACACCGGCCATAGCGCTAGGGGATGTCCTGCCCCGGGCTTGCACGGGCGGGCGGGAGGGATCAAAAGCCGCGCATGTCTGCTCAATATCCAGCGCTTCGCCTCCGCCGCACCCGTGCTTCCGCATGGAGCCGGCGCATGTATGCCGAAACCGTGCTCACGCCGGCCGACCTCATCTGGCCATTGTTCATTGCCGAAGGGCGGGGCGTCGAGGAACCGATTGCCAGCCTGCCGGGTGTGTCGCGCTGGTCGGTCGATGGAATCGTCGCCCGCGCGAAGGAAGCGCGCGATCTCGGTATCCCGTGCCTGGCGCTGTTCCCGAACACGCAGGCCGATCGCCGCTCCGATCGTGGCGAGGAAGCGCTCAACCCGGACAACCTGATGTGCCGCGCGATCCGCGCGCTGAAGGATGCTGTGCCAGAGGTCGGCGTGCTGACCGATGTTGCGCTCGACCCCTATACCAGCCACGGCCATGACGGACTGCTCGACGACACGGGCTATGTGCTGAACGACGAGACCGCCGAGGTTCTGGTCGGCCAGGCGCTCAACCAGGCTGCGGCGGGTGCCGATATCATCGCGCCCAGCGACATGATGGACGGCCGCGTCGGCCTGATCCGCGAGGCGCTTGAGGGCGATGGCCGCACCAATGTCCAGATCATGGCCTATTCGGCAAAATATGCGAGCGGCTTCTATGGTCCGTTCCGGGATGCGGTCGGCTCGCGCGGCCTGCTCAAGGGCGACAAGAAGACCTATCAGATGGACTCGGCCAATGCCGAGGAAGCGCTGCGCGAGGTCGCGCTCGATCTCGCCGAGGGCGCCGATAGCGTGATGGTCAAGCCGGGGCTGCCGTATCTCGACATCATCCTTCGCGTGAAGAGCGAATTCCAGGTACCCGTCTTCGCCTATCAGGTGTCAGGCGAGTACGCGATGGTCGAGGCGGCCGTCGCAGCCGGCGCTGCCGAGCGGGACGCTGTGGTGCTGGAAACGCTGATGGCCTTCAAGCGCGCCGGCTGCTCGGGCGTGCTCACCTATCATGCGGCCCATGCCGCGCGGCTGCTCGCCAGGTGATTGAGACGGAACGCCTGATACTGCGGCCGTGGGAGGGGCGCGACCGTGCGGCACTGCGCGCGCATTGCAATGATCCCGACGTCATGCGCTTCCTCCTGCCAGTCCCGGACGATGCCGCGTTCGAGACGATGCTGGGCCGGCTGACCTCGTGGCTCGATAATCACGGATTTACCTTCTGGGTCCTCGAACGCCGCAGCGATGGCGCCATGATGGGCATGTGCGGCCTGAAACCGGGCGCGGTCGACACGCCGATCGAGAACCATGTCGAGATCGGCTGGCGATTGGCGAAGGATTATTGGGGCCAGGGATATGCCCGTGAGGCGGCCCAGGCGGCGCTAGACTGGGCCTGGGCAAATCTCGATGCGACCGAGGTGTTGGCAATCACGGTGCCTGCGAACGGCGCGAGCTGGGGCCTGATGGAAAGGCTCGGTATGACGCGGGATATGGACAACGACTTCGACCATCCACTCGTGCCGGAAGGTGATCCGCTCCGGCGCCACATCCTCTACCGTATCGCGCGGCCTGCCTGATGGCGCGCATCGCCGTGCCGGCGAGTTTCTCCCGGCCCCTGTTCGTGGTGACGATCCTCGCTGGATCGTTCCTCCTGTTCCTGGTTCAGCCGATGGTAGCGCGTATGGCGTTGCCCCGGCTCGGCGGCGCACCCGCGGTGTGGAACTCGGCGATGCTCGTCTATCAGGCGCTGTTGCTCGGCGGCTATGCCTATGCGCACTGGCTTGGTAGGGTGACGCCGCGGCTTCAGGCTGCGATCCATCTGGCCGTGTTGCTGATCGCCGCGCTATGGCTGCCGATCGGCCTGATGGCGATGCAGCTTCCGTCCAATGCTCAGCCCGCCATCTGGGTACCGTGGCTGCTCGGCGCATCGATCGGACCGCTGTTCTTCGCCATCTCGGCACAGGCACCGTTGCTCCAGCGCTGGTTCAGCGTGTCGAGCAGGGGGCAGGACCCTTACGCCCTTTATTCCGCGTCCAATTTCGGCAGCTTCGCCGGGCTGATCGCCTATCCGATCTTCGTCGAGCCGGGCCTCGCGCTGACCGGCCAGAGCAGGCTCTGGACGGTCGGTTACATTGTCGTCGGCCTGCTTGTCGCGGTCTGCGCGATGACCTTGCCAAAGATGAAGATGCAGGTTGTCGAGGGGCCGGTCGCCGGGAGCGAGCCGCCGGGCGGCAAGCGTGTCGCGCATTGGATCGCGCTGGCATTTGTGCCGTCGGGGCTGATGCTGGCCACCTCGACCTACATCACCACCGATGTCGTCGCGATGCCGCTGCTCTGGGTCCTGCCGCTCGGGCTGTACCTGCTGAGCTTTACGGTTGCCTTTGCGACGAGGCGCGGCCCGGCCGATCTGCTCACCCGGCTTGCGCCGGTGGTCATCCTGCTCATCGGCGGCGTGCTGGTCGGAGGGCTTCAGGGCAAGCCGTGGCTCAACGCGGTACTTGCGCTCGTCCTGTTGTTCCTCGCATCCGTCGCGCTGCACACTGCGATGTACCGGCTGCGTCCCGAGGCTGACCGGCTGACCGGCTTCTATCTAGCCATGTCCGTCGGCGGCGTGCTGGGCGGAGTTTTCTCCGCGCTGATTGCGCCGCTGGTGTTCGACTGGACCTATGAATATCCGTTGCTGGTACTCGCTGCCGGTATCCTCGCCCCGCAGAGCTTCCTGATCCCCGAGATCGGCGTGTTGTGGGACCGGAACGCACAGCATCGGCGGATTATGACCGTCGCCGTCGCTCTGCTGATGTGGGTGATGATCCTGGTCGTGATGAATAGCCCGGGCGCCGGATCGGATGATGCCGGCCCTGTCCAAGGTATCGTTTTCGTCGTGATGGTCGCGGTAGGCGTCCTCACCATCGGTGCCAGAGGAGCCTTTGTCGCTGCTCTGGCGGGCGCGCTGATCGTCTTCGGCGGCTACCGCTCGATTCTACTGTCGCTCGAGCCGGGCGCAAGGACACGCAGCTATTTCGGCGTCTACACGATTCGCGGCAATGACGAGGTACGGCAGCTCCAGCACGGCACCACGGTGCACGGCACGCAATTGCTCGGCAGCATCGATCGCGAGCGCAAGCCCACCGCATATTATGTCGCCGGCTCGGGCGTAGGGCAGGCGATGCAGGCCGTTCCGGCGCTGTTCGGCGATCATGCCCGAATCGGCGTCGTCGGCCTGGGGGCGGGGACGCTTGCCTGCTACGCGCTGCCTGGTCAGAGCTGGCGCTTCTACGAGATCGATCCTGCCGTGGTGCATATCGCCCGCGACACAGGCCAGTTCACTTTTCTGAAGAACTGTCTGCCCAATCCGAAGATCGAGGTTGGCGATGCACGGCTCAACCTGGCCGCGGAGGCGACCGGTTCGCTCGATCTGCTGACGCTGGACGCGTTCTCGTCGGACGCCGTGCCGATGCATCTGATGACACGCGAGGCGTTCGGCACCTATGGCCGGGTGTTGTCGCATGACGGTGTGCTGCTCTTCCACATCTCCAACAAGTTTCTCGATCTGGAACCGGTCGTATCGGCTGCGGCGAAGGAAGGCGGTTGGAGTGCGGCGAAGCTGCTCTATTTCCCGGGGCCGAATGTCGAGCAGCCGCGCGCCGTGTCCTTCTGGGTCGCGTTGTCGCACGACCCGGCGACGATCGACGCGCTGAAGGCCCGCGATGCGACGTGGCGGGCGCTCAACGACTATCCGCATTTCACGCCCTGGACCGACAATTATTCCACGATCATCCCGCTGGTGAAGCTCCTGCGGAAACCTTAGCTGTAGCCAGCAGATCCCCGCGCCCGGCGGGTTGGCTGGAGGTTTGCCGAATCAGTTCGCGCCTTTGAATCTCGCGCGGGCAGCAACAAGTGGTCGTATCCTGATTCCCATGCATATCAATGTCGGCCAGAAGAGTGTGTTGGCGAGATCGGCCAGCGTATCGGGCCAGCGCCACGATCCGAAATAGAGTCGGTCCATTATTTCATTGGCAAACTCTGCTGCCACCACGACCGATAATGGCACAATGGTACCCAGAGACCTGCCCGAGACGAGCCGAGCCAGCATGAGTATGGCGAGCCCGGCGTGGATATGCAGGATCGTGTCGGGCAGGCCGGTGCCGTCGCCGATCCAGTCGATAATGCCATGATACCAGCCAGCGATATTCATAGGGTTATGTGCCCGATCCGGTGCTGGAGAAAATACCCTGCTTCGGTCGTCTCATCGGCGGCGCGCCATGAGCCATACGATTAAAGGTTACGAAGGTCGTTTTGCGCAGACGGACTTAATAAGCATTGGGATGAAGAATAACGCGGACGGTACGGAACAGAATCCAGACGTCTTTCAACAGCGACCAATGATCCAGATACTCCAAGTCGGCCTGGAGGCGATTGATCAGATCACTTTCCGAATGAGTCGCGCCCCGATAGCCCCTGACCTGCGCGAGGCCCGTCAGCCCCGGTTTCGTCGTGTGGCGATGCCAGTAGCGTTCGTCGATCTCCCAGAACAGCTTGTCCGCCGCGCGAGAGCCAAGCGCGTGCGGGCGCGGTCCCACGATGCTCATATCGCCCACGAGCACATTGAGCAGCTGCGGAAGCTCATCCACGCTCGTCATACGCAGGATGCGCCCGACACGGGTAATACGGTCATCGTCCCTGGCGGCTGATCGCCGCCCATGGCTGTCCGATTTCTCGTGCCGCATGCTGCGGAATTTGAGAAGCCGAAACTGCTCGTTCCCACGGCCGATGCGGGTCTGCACGAAGAAAACCGGGCCGGGGGTTTCGAGTTTGATGAGGATCGCAGTGAGGACCAGCGCTGGTAGCAACAGGATCAGCGCAGTACCGGCCACAAAGACATCGAACGCCCTCTTCACCAGGCGGTCGGTGAGACGTAGCGGCCCATTGGCGACGACGACTGTGGGAGTTTCCTCCAGCCGGCCTTGACCGAGGGGCGCGAGCGCCGCCAGTTCGGGAACGATGATCTCACTGCGGATATTGGCACCCTTGAGTGCCCGGGCCCAGCTTTGCCGCCGTTCGGGCGCACAACTCACGATAACTCGATCCGCAGAGCCCAGGGCCTTGGCTAGCCTGTCGTACATGTGCGGATCGTGCTCATCTGGATCGATGTCGTGGTGCACGGGGTACAAAAGCATATGGTCGCCGGATGGAACTTTGTGGTCACCGTCCACCATCAGAATCGAGATATGAGCTTTCCCGCCCAAAATACGTTCTGCCCTGCCAACAAAAACATAACGCCCCGTCGCGACTAGCACCATGCTGGCCAGCATGCCGATGATCATCGTCAAGCGAGAGAAATTCGCGCTTACCTTCAGGCAGAACGCTACGAGCACAATGGTTGCCAGGGTAATCAACAGCGCCTTGCTCGCGGTCTTAACTGCGACGAACCTCGAGTTCAGGCTTATGATGTCATAAGCTCTGAGATTGATCGCGAGCACGAGAAAGATTGGGGTGATTGCTATGAGGTAGGGCAGCCAATCGGTGTCGTAAAGGTCTCTTCCGACAACAACGTGGGTCAAGGTAAAGCCGCAGAGTATGCCCAGCAGATCGATCGACATCAGCGTCGCGATAAAACGGGCACGCAATATCCCGCGCCCGCCTCGTTTGCGGAGACTGTCCGATTCGGATGCATTCCTCCGAATGCTGCTTTTCCCCCACTCGGCGTCCATTTGCCAACCTTGCTCAAATGGTTCGGAATCATTCCGACACCTCCGCGCGTGCGGAGGAGATCGGATACTGTGCGACCTTCTTTTCTGCACTGCAACAGCGCTCACCGCCGTCATACATCGTCAGAGCTGCTGAGGAACCATCTGTTGACAGTCTGTGCGAACTCCGACGCGTTTTTATTTCACCCCGGCGCATCTGAGCTGATTTGGCTGTATTTCATATGGATGCTAGGCAGGCGCTGTCTGCTGCAACGCGAGGGTCCGATACGATCCAGGATTGGGACCTAAATGACCGGTGCGCGGAAACGTATTTTCCTAGCTGCGTCTCTTCGCGCGTGCAGCAAGCATTTTTGACGCCTCCGAGGCAACAAGTTCGATGGCGTGGTGACTGCCAGATGTCGGTGATGCGTTCGTGTCGGGCTATGCCGGAATGGCTCAAATACGTGCTTCTTTCGGCTCATGCCGACTCCCATTCCAACGTCCTGCGCCCCGGTATTGCACGCTGTTGATCGGGCATTCAATTCGCGTTGCTGCGGCGCGGTGGAATCTGCAATCCGCTGATCCCATAAAAATTGTCGCTCGCGGCTAGGAGCTCGACGCGTTTCCGCGTCCATCCGTCGTAATTCGATTGGGATGCCCAACAATCACTTGCTTTCGAGGCAAAAATACCAGCTGCGGTCACTTGACCGGCGAAGCGGCGGTCTATCATCCGGCGAGGCTTTTGGGCGCATTGGCGTCCTGCCCGTGCCGCGGTGTCGAGATTTTCTCTTTCGCGCCTGCAGCAATTGGTTAAAATTGGTACTGACACAGCGGGGATTCGAGATGACTTCTGGCGACAAGAAAGTGGCGTTGATTACGGGTGTCACCGGGCAGGATGGCGCCTATCTGGCGGAACTGCTTCTGGCGAAGGGATATGAGGTCCATGGCCTGAAGCGGCGATCGTCCTCGTTCAACACCGGGCGTATCGAACACATCTACCAGGATCCTCATTCGAGCGATGCCCGGTTCCATCTCCATTATGGCGACCTGACCGATTCGACCAACCTCATCCGTGTCGTCCAGCAGATCCAGCCAACCGAAATCTATAATCTGGCAGCGCAGAGCCATGTCCAGGTGAGTTTCGAAACCCCCGAATATACCGCCAATGCGGATGGTATCGGTACGCTCCGCCTGCTTGAGGCGATCCGAATCCTGGGCATGGAAAAGCGGTGCCGATTCTATCAGGCTTCGACGTCCGAATTGTACGGCCTGGTGCAGGAGGTCCCTCAGAAGGAGACAACGCCCTTCTATCCGCGGTCGCCTTATGCGGCGGCGAAGCTCTATTCCTACTGGATCGTGGTAAACTACCGCGAGGCGTACGGGATGCACGCATCCAACGGTATCCTGTTCAATCATGAGAGCCCGCTGCGCGGCGAGACCTTCGTGACGCGCAAGATCACCCGCGCTGCCGCTGCTATCAAACTCGACCGTCAGCAGAAGCTGTGGCTTGGGAATATCGACGCGAAGCGCGACTGGGGCCATGCCCGGGAATATGTGCGCGGCATGTGGATGATGCTGCAACAGGACGAACCGGACGATTATGTGCTGGCCACTGGGGAGACGACCACCGTGCGCAGTTTTGTCGACTGGGCCTTCCAGGATGTGGGGATCACACTCGAATGGCGAGGCGAGGGTATCGACGAGAAGGGCTATTGCACGAAGAGCGGTGCCTGCCTGGTCGAGATCGATCCCCGCTATTTCCGGCCGACCGAGGTAGACCTGCTGATCGGTGATCCGACAAAGGCACAGACCAAGCTCGGCTGGCACCACGAGACCTCGGTGCGAGACCTGGTCAGCGAAATGGTTCGTGAGGATCTTATTGTCATGCGCGAGGCACCGATCGAGAAGGGCGCCTGATGTCGTTCTCGCTGGCTGGACGGAGAGTTTATGTCGCCGGGCACGGCGGCATGGTCGGCTCCGCGATCGTTCGACGTCTGGCCAGCGAGCAGTGCGAGGTGTTGACCGCTCCCCGCGCCAATCTCGACCTGCTCGACCAGACGGCAGTTCGCGCATGGTTCGACCAGGAGAGGCCCGACGCGGTGTTCCTTGCCGCAGCGAAAGTCGGTGGAATCCTGGCGAACTCCACCTATCCCGCCGATTTCCTGTACGAAAACATGATGATCGAGGCGAACATCATCGAGGCCTCCTATCGCACCGGCGTAGGAAAGCTGATGTTCCTCGGGTCGAGCTGCATCTATCCGAAATTCGCGCCGCAGCCGATTCCCGAAGATGCGCTCCTGACCGCGCCGCTCGAAGAAACCAACGAATGGTATGCGATCGCGAAGATCGCCGGGATCAAGCTCGCTCAGGCCTATCGGCGGCAACATGGCTGCGACTTCATCTCGGCAATGCCGACCAATCTTTACGGACCTGGCGACAATTTCGACCTGAACGGCAGCCACGTCCTGCCGGCGCTCATCCGCAAGGCGCATGACGCAAAGATCGCCGGCGCGTCTTCCATGGAGATCTGGGGGACCGGGACACCGATGCGAGAGTTCCTGCACGTCGACGATCTGGCCGATGCCTGCGTCTTCCTGATGAAGACCTATTCCGGCGAACAACATCTGAATGTCGGGTCGGGGGAAGAGATATCGATCGCCGATCTCGCAAGGCTCGTGCTCGACGTGGTCGGTCTCGAGGGCGAGCTGGTTTGCGATACCACCAAACCCGATGGCACGCCGCGGAAGCTGATGGACAGCAGCCGGCTGTTCTCGATGGGCTGGGCGCCAAGGATTGGGATTCGTGAGGGGGTGGCATCGACCTATGCCGAGTTCCTGGGCGCCGGCGGCGCACTTCGGGGGGTATCAGCCCGGGCAGTGGCGTGAATTCCTCGACGGGGAAGCCAGGCGCCGTTGATGGGTCCGCGACGCGCTTCCACGGTCCGGACAGAAGATTCGCCGCTCTGGACGGAATGCGCGGAATCGCCGCGATTTGTGTGATGATGTTGCATTCCTCGGACCCGGGCCTGCGATCGCTGGTCGGCAGCGGTTATCTCGCCGTCGACTTCTTCTTCATGCTGAGCGGATTCGTCCTGGCCTTTGCCTATTCCCCGCGGCTCGCGCGCGGCCTCGGCGTAGGGGAGTTTTTCGTGCTGCGGCTTGCACGCCTCTATCCCTATTACGTGCTCGGATTGGCGCTTGGCGTTGCATATTATGCGCTGTTTCACGTGCTCAAGCATGATCTCCAACTGAAGCAGATTCTCATTCCACTTGGATTCAACGCGTTCTTTCTCCCGGTGATAGTGCACATTCCCGACAGCAAGAATCTCCTTTTCCCGTTCAATGGCGTTGCCTGGTCGCTGTTTTGGGAGATGGTGGCGAATTTGATGCTCGTCGCGACCTTCGCCTGGCTGCGACCCTCACGTCTGATGATCCTGGTCCTGGCAGGCGGAGCTGCGATGGCGCTGTGCGTGTTCTATCTCGGCTCGCTGGATGCCGGTATCGACCATCGCACGTTCTTGGGAGGCGCGGCCCGCGTCATCTTCACTTTCTTCGCCGGAGTCAGTCTTTATCGCCTGTGGGAACGCGGTGTGTCCACGCCCTATGTGCATCCGGGATTTCTCATTCTGGTGCTCGCTGCGACGCTCGCGGCGGCGCCGGGGCAATACCGGCCGGTCTACGATATGGGCGTGGTCCTGATCATCTACCCGGTCGTGGTGTTGGCTGGTGCAGGCAAGCGCCATGGCGACCCCGAGCTGCCGGGCTGGCTTAACAGGATATTCCATGTCGTGGGCGCACGCTCATACGGCCTGTACGCTACGCATGTGCCGCTCATGGTGATCATCAGCACATTTTTCAGCCAGGCATTCGGATTGAAATCACAGGCAACGGGGACTGCCGGTGCCGTGCTGTACGCTGTCACCGTCTTCGTTGCGGTGGGCTGGCTCGACCGGTTCTGGGATCGGCCGGCGCGGCGCTTGATGGCATCGGTCCTGTTGTCACGGTTCAGGAAGCCACATCGGGCACCGCGACTGGAAATGGGATCGTGATACTGGCGAGACGGAGGGCGGCAGAAATGCTCAGGGAGAATAGCGGCGCCATGCAGTGCGACATCGAAACAGCTGACAGCCCGTGCGCGGTGCTCGCGTGACCGATATGAAGGGTATCGTTAGATCCGATGGGGGGGTGGCATCGGGCGCTGTCGCGACGACTCAGGTGCTCGGGGTGCCGCTGAGCCTGATCGACATGCGTCTGTGCCTGTCGACCATCTTCGGATGGCTGGCTGCTGGCAAGGCCCATTATATCTGTGTCCGCGACGTGCACGGCGTGATGCGTGCCCAGACCGACCCCGCGCTGCTCGCCATCCATCATGGCGCCGGCCTGGTGACGCCGGATGGCATGCCGCTCGTCTGGATATCGCGCCTGCGCGGCCATTCTGAGGTCAGTCGGGTCTGTGGCGCCGATCTTGTGGCCGCGCTGTGCGAAGCCTCGGTGGAACGAGGTGTTCGCCACTATTTTTATGGCGGCAAAGAAGGCGTGGCAGATCGCATGGCGAACGCCCTTGCGGCGCTTTTCCCGGGGCTGGTCGTTGCGGGCACTTATACGCCACCTTTCGGTGAACTGACGCCCGAACAGGATCAGGCGATCATCGCCGAGATATCCGCTGCAAAACCCGACATCATCTGGGTGGGACTCAGCACGCCCAAACAGGAATATTGGATGCGCGACACTGTCGGGCGAATTCCGGGCGCGACCATGATCGGCGTCGGGGCGGCATTCGATTTCTATGCCGGCGACGTGAAGCGCGCACCGAAATGGATGCAGCAGAACGGTGTTGAATGGCTGCACCGCCTCCTGAGCGAACCGAGACGGCTCTGGCGACGCTATCTCGTGCTTGCCCCGACCTTCGCCGTGAAGGTGGCGAGAGAGGAATTCAACCGGGTCGTGAAGCGCTAGAGTCGGATGACATTAGCTTGATCCGTATCCGGAGTTGAGCAAGTAATTGCGGCATTCATCTGGGCTGAAGGTGTCTAGTATGGAGCCGATGCGTCGCCAGGTTGCGTCGTGGGTACGCTCTGCGGCCTTGCGCATCAGGTGCTTGAGCTTGGCGAAGACCTGCTCGATCGGATTGAGATCGGGGCTGTACGGCGGCAGGAACAGGAGCTTGGCGCCCGCGCTACGGATTGCCTCGCGGATGGCAGG